>NZ_DATERI010000093.1:0-12019 GCF_035271705.1 Buttiauxella sp. | reverse complement strand
TCACCCGAACCCTCTCGGGTGATTCAAATTTAAGAAGGTGAACGACATGAAAGCATTACATTTTGGCGCAGGTAATATCGGACGTGGCTTTATCGGCAAACTGCTGGCAGATGCCGGTATCCAACTGACCTTTGCGGACGTTAACCAAACCGTGCTGGATGCGCTGAATGCGCGCCATAGCTACCAGGTTCACGTGGTGGGTGAGCAAAAACAAATCGATACCGTTTCTAATGTGAATGCCGTCAGCAGCATTGGCGATGAAGTCGTGACGCTAATTGCCGATGTTGATCTGGTCACTACGGCTGTCGGGCCAGTTGTTCTGGAACGTATCGCGCCAGCGGTGGCAAAAGGTTTGGTTCTGCGTCGTACCAATGGCAATGAAAAACCCCTGAACATTATCGCGTGTGAGAACATGGTGCGTGGCACCAGCCAGCTTAAAGCCCATGTCATGAAGGCGCTTTCTGAGGATGATCAGGCTTGGGTTGAGCAGCATGTTGGCTTCGTGGATTCCGCCGTTGACCGCATCGTGCCTCCTTCTGAATCTGCCACCAATGATCCGCTTGAAGTCACCGTTGAAACATTCAGCGAATGGATTGTTGATAAAACTCAGTTCAAAGGTGACCTGCCGAACATTCCTGGCATGGAACTCACTGATAATCTAATGGCGTTTGTTGAACGTAAACTCTTCACGCTGAATACCGGCCATGCTATAACCGCCTACCTTGGCCAGCTTGCGGGTCACCAGACCATTCGCGATGCGATTCTGGATGAGAAAATCCGGGCTGTAGTGAAAGGGGCGATGGACGAAAGCGGTGCGGTGTTGATCAAACGCTACGGTTTTGACGCCGACAAGCATGCGGCATATATCCAGAAAATCTTGGGTCGTTTCGAAAACCCATATCTGAAAGATGATGTGGAACGCGTGGGTCGCCAGCCACTGCGTAAATTAAGTGCGGGCGACCGTCTGATTAAACCGTTATTGGGCACTATCGAATACGGTTTACCGCGACAATATCTGGTCGAAGGGATTGCGGCGGCGATGCATTATCGCAGCGAGCAAGATCCGCAAGCGCAGGAACTGGAGCAGTTGCTGGCAGCAAAAGGCCCACAGGCCACTCTGGCTGAAATATCAGGCCTTGAAGCAAGCAGTGATGTTGTCGCTGAAGCGGTGAATGCCTATAACGGCAAAGAGTGATGTAACCCTAAGTTTTTCAAGACACAGGTAGGCGGCAACTGAGGGAATCCCGATGAGCTTACTCAAGTAAGTGATTTGGGTGAGTGAAAGCAGCCAACAACCCTGCGTCTTGACAGGCGATGGGTATAAAGCGGGTGCAGTAGACGCTGCATCCAACAATACTTTTAGTGATGTAGGCAAAGATGGAAGAAACCCAGGCCTTTGAAAACCGTGTGCTTGAGCGTCTTAATGCCGGCAAAACCGTACGCAGCCTGCTCATTGCCGCTGTTGAGCTTCTCACCGAAGCGGTTAATATTCTGGTACTTCAGGTATTCCGTAAAGACGACTATGCGGTGAAATATGCCGTTGAGCCGCTGCTGGATGGCGACGGCCCGTTAGGTGATCTTTCTGTCCGTCTCAAACTCATCTATGGCCTGGGCGTGCTCAATCGTGCAGAGTATGAAGATTGCGAGCTGCTGATGGCTTTGCGTGAAGAGCTCAATCACGACGGCAACGACTACAAATTTACCGACGATGAGATGCTTGGCCCTTTTGGTGAATTACATTGTGTTTCTGCTCTGCCTCTGACGCCAAAATTTGTTGATGGCAGCGATCCTGAGCTATTTGCCATGCAGAAACAGCGTTATCAGCAAATTGTTCGTTCCACGATGGTGCTTTCCCTGACTGAGCTTATCTCACGGATCAGCTTAAAAAAAGCCTTCCAGAAGTAATCTCATATACTCTTTAGATTTCGAGTTGCAGCCAACACCCCGCAACCTGAAAGATGATGGGCATACAAAGTCCCTTTTCGCCCTGTAGCGCCGAATGGTGTATCCTTGCCAGCAATGAAAGTTATTCACGGTTAATTAAAAATGAAAGAAATCGAAAAAGCAGAAATCAAACGTCTTAGCGATCGTCTGGACGCTATCCGCCACGAGATGCCTGAATTGCATCTGATCAATGACGCTGAGAAGTATGTTGAGCTGGAAAAAGAGAAAGCGAAGCTGGAAATTGAGATTGTTCGCCTGCAAGCGGTGCGCAACCAGAAGCTGAGCAAAGAAGCGCAAAAGCTGATGGCGTTGCCGTACAAGCGTCCAATTACCAAGAAAGAACAAGCCAACATGGGTGCTCTGAAAAAAGCGGTGCGCGGCTTGGTTATCGTCCATCCAATGACGGCGTTAGGCCGTGAGATGGGCCTTGAAGAAATGACCGGTTTTTCTAAGACCGATTTCTAAGTTCGCCATTCTGAATGATTGATTGAAGGGATGAACCCGCATGGGTTCATCCTTTTATTTTGCTTAAAATTCCTCTATTGCGAAGCTTCTCCAGACTATCTCCTCTCTTTATTTGTTGAATTCCTTTTTGGCTTTATTCTCCCTGCATAAACTCGCTCACGCTCACCAGTTAGTTTAAAATAGATATAAATCGAACGATTTGTACCTATTCAACCGATGTGAGGAATCTTTCATGATCAGTTTTACGGCCAATGAGGCGAAAACCCAGTTTGGGGAAATGATCGCTAAAGCGCAGCGCGAGCCAGTAAGCATTACCAAAAATGGTAAACCGTCAGTCGTTGTGATGTCTGTTGCTGACTACAACGCTATCGAAGAGCTTAAGTTACAGAATCTGAGAGAGAAACTTGCGCGTTCTATCGCACAGTTTGAAGCGGGTAAGGTTTTTGATGGTGAAGAAGTGTTTGACGAGATTATGAAGGATCTTTGATGGCTGGCTATAAACTGACTGAAGATGCGCAACAGGATTTACGCGAGCTAAAAGGATTTTCTCTACAGCAGTTTGGGAAGCTTGTGACGCGCGAATATCTGGCGGGCATGCGCATCACAATGCAGCATCTTGCAAACATGCCTGGCATGGGGACTCTTGAGTCTGTCACGCTGCATACTGGGGTCTGGAGCTTCCCCTATATGAGTCATATGCTCTTTTACAAGAAAGCTGAAACTGGAATTGTCGTCATCGGCATACTCCATCAAAGTCGATTGCCGGAATTACTTTTAAAACGCCGATAAATTTGTAGGGCGGATAAGCGTAAGCGTCATCCGCCACAATGAACTACTTCAATACCTGCGGGTTCACGCAGTTCTCTTTCACATTGCCACTCAACGCAGCTATCAAGTTATCCACTGCACAAGCCGCCATGTTGTAACGGGTTTCATGGGTCGCTGAACCGATATGCGGCAGCGCCACGACATTCGGCAGGCTCAGCAGCGGCGAGTCAACTGGCAGCGGTTCTTGCTCAAAGACATCCAGACCTGCGGCATGAATTGTGCCGTCTATCAACGCCTGAATTAACGCTTTTTCGTCAACAACAGGGCCGCGCCCCGCATTGATTAAAATGGCAGAAGACTTCATTTTTGCCAGTTGCTCAGCGCCAATCAGATGATAAGTTTCATCGGTCAACGGCAGAGAAATACAGACGAAATCGGATTCGGCCAGTAGGGTATCCAGGTCGCAATAGCGGGCATTAAAGCGGTCTTCCGCTTCCTGATGATGGCGACGGGCGTTGTACAGGATTGGCATGTTAAAGCCGAAATGCGCACGTTGTGCCAGTGCCAGACCGATGCGGCCCATGCCCAGAATGCCTAACGTTTTATGGTGCACGTCGATACCAAACCAGTCCGGCCCAATGCTGCCTGTCCACTCGCCATTTTTCACACGTTCAGCCAAGTCCACCGCCCGGCGGGCTGTCGCCAGCACCAGGGTCATCATGGTATCTGCGACGGTTTCAGTCAGCACGGTTGGCGTGTGCATTAGCGCAATACCGCGCGCGCTCAGCGCATCCACATCAAAGTTGTCGTAGCCGACTGAAATAGTCGAGGTGGCACGCAGCTTCGGAGTGTGTTCCAAAAACGCTTTATCAACTTTCTCACTGGAACCCAGGATCCCTTCTGCTTCGGCAAAAGCCTGGGCATTTTGCTTGAGGGTTTCAGGGCTTAAATCTTTCAGTTGAGTGACTGTAAAGTGACTTTTAAGGCGGGCAAGCAGGTCGTCAGGTAACGTTTTGTAGAGGATGACGGACGGCTTCATGACGTTCTCCGTTAAGCAGATTAATTTAGACAGACCGGGCGGTATAACGACCGCCCGGTTTGATATTAGGCGTGGTGTGCTTCCACCGGAACTTGTTGGTTTTTTGCCGGTTTCACTATCAAAGTAAGCCACACTGAGGCGAGCAATGCCATCCCCATAAATACATAGGAAGCCGATGGGCTGCCTGTCGCACCGTTAAGGTAGCCCACAAACCAGGAGCCGACAAACGAACCGAGTGCACCCATGCTGTTAATGAGGGCCATCGCGCCACCGGCAACGTTACGCGGCAGCATTTCCGGGATAATCGCAAAGAATGGGCCATACGGCGCATACATTGCCGCACCAGCAATGACCAGCAAGGTGTAGGAAACCCAGAAATGGTTAGGGCCAACCAACCAGGAGCCGAGGAATGCCAGTGCACCAATTAATAACAGCGGCCAGACAAACAGTTTGCGATTCTGCATTTTGTCGGAGGCGAAGGACACAACAATCATCGCAATAGTGGCGGCCAAATACGGTACTGATGAGAGCCAGCCGACTTCCACCATTCCCATTCCTGTCGCCCCTGCGCCACGGATAATCGATGGCAGCCACAGCACGAAGCCATACACGCCAATACTCCAGCAAAAATACTGCATACACAGCAGCACGACATTGCGCGAGCGGAACGCTTCGCCGTAATTGCGCACGGCTTTAATGCCTTGCTGCTCTTTTTCGAGCTGAGCTTGCAACGCGGATTTTTCGGCATCAGACAACCAGCCAACCTGCGCAGGTTTGTCTCTTACCAGCACCCACCAGGCAAATGCCCAGAGAACCGCCGGAAGACCTTCAATGATGAACATGTGACGCCAACCTACGGACTGAATCAGGTAGCCAGAAAGCACTGACATCCACAGCACCGTAACGGGGTTACCCAGAATCAGGAAAGTGTTGGCGCGAGAGCGTTCAGATTTGGTAAACCAGTTGCTGATGTAAATCAGCATTGCAGGCATCACCGCCGCTTCTACCACACCCAGCACAAAGCGAATCGCTGCAAGCATTGGGATATTACTCACCATGCCAGTCAGTGACGCGCAGCCACCCCATAAAATCAGACAGATGAAGATAAGCTTACGCACGCTACGGCGTTCGGCGTACATCGCCCCCGGGATCTGGAAGAAGAAATAGCCGAGGAAGAACAGAGCGCCCAGTAGGGAAGAGACGCCTTTGGTGATGCCAAGGTCATCGTTAATACCCGCAGCGGCGGCAAAACCGAAGTTGGCACGATCGAGGTAGGCCAGGCTGTAGGTGAAAAACACGATGGGTATGATGTACCACCAACGCCTTGGTGCGATTGTATTATTTTTCATAGGAAAACCTCTATGTTGAGGGAAGTCGCATCATGCCGAGTGTAGGGCACAGCAGATGCCATCTTGGTTTATTCGCCCAGTGCAGCTCGGGTTGGCAACCCTTCGCTATCACCGATAACTTGTATCGCCAGTGAGCCGATTTTATTACCGCGGCTAACGGCTTGATGTAACGATTTTCCTTCCAGCAAGGCGCTTATTACGCCCACAGCAAAGCCGTCTCCGGCACCGACGGTGTCGACCACGTTTTCGACTTTTACAGCACTCACCGCACCTTTTTCACCGGTTGACGTTTTAAACCAGGCACCGTCAGCACCGGTTTTCAGCACCACAGTTTTCACCCCGTTATCCAGATAAAAATCAGCAATCGCTTCTGGGGTTTTAAACCCTGTCAGCAATGCGCCTTCGCTCAAACCTGGCAGTACCCAATCGGCCTGGAAAGCGAGTTTATTCAATTGCTTCACCATTTCGGCTTCGCTTTTCCACAGCACCGGACGCAGATTAGGATCGAAAGAGATCGTTTTACCTTTTTGTTTCATGACACGAGCCGCGTGATTGAGCAGTTCTAAAGAGCTGTCGGAGAGCGCTGCCGCCACGCCACTCAAATGCAAATGGCGTGCGGAACAAAAGTACTCTTCGTTGAAATCGGTCAGGGAAAGATGGCTGGCGGCAGAACCTTTGCGGAAGTATTCCACAATGGGATCGGTTCCATTTTCGGCTTTAGATTTGAGCTGGAAGCCCGTTGCATAACGCTCGTCAGGGGTCACACCGCGATCGTCGATATGCTCTTTCGCCAACTGTTGCAGCACGTAGCGGCCAAAAGAATCATTACCCACGCGGCTCACCCAACCCACTTTCAGGCCCAGGCGAGCAAGGCCGGTGGCGACGTTCAGTTCAGCGCCCGCCACACGTTTGACGAACTGCTCTGCCCCGGCAAGATCTCCGGTTTGGCTGGCGACAAACATGGCCATCGCTTCACCAATGGTTATCACATCAAGTTGTTTCGACATCCCTTACTCCTCGCGTAATAAGTTAACGTAATGGCGGGTGACGGCGGTCAGGTCACGACCTTCCAGCGGGAATTCAATTCCACGTGGCGCGTCGGCTGGCAGGCTATTGAGTAATTCCAGCCAGCGTGGTTCGGCATCATCCAGCGCAATGGCACGGTAGTGATAATGGTGCGCAACGGCGGCTTTGACATGGATGTAGCTGACCGATGACGCAAGTACGCGAGCTGCGGCTTCTGGTGATTCATCGACCCACAGCCAGTTCGCCATATCAAAGGTGAGCTTCACGGGAAGGTTCAGCACATTACAGGCCGCCTGGAAGCGCTGCATCGGTGCGAGTTTGCCGTAACTTGTCTGGTCGTTTTCCACGACTACGGGTACGTCGCTTGCATCAAGCCACTGTTGCAAAAGAGAAAATTGTTGGTTACTGCGGAAGTGGCCAAGAGAAAGTTTTAGCCAGCTTGCGTTTAGCTGGTGGGCTTCGAGCAGCAAAGAAGGAATCAGAGGATTCAGTGTGCCGTCTTCAACAAACAGCGGCTCCGGTGCGGAATAACAGGCCTGGAGATGGTGTTCAGCGATTTGCTGCGCCAGTTCTGGCAGGGCATCAAGCTGGGTGCGGCTAAACAATTCGCGACGGATTTCTACACCGTCAGCACCGGCATTAGCGATGATTGGCAGCAGCGCGTGTTGGCCACCCATGGCAGCGATGCGGTCATGCCCATAAGCGGCAGTGACAATAATAATTTTTCTCGGCATTAACTTCTCCGGAATGGCAACAGTTCTATAACGTACTTATTACGCTAGATGGAACCGGTTCCAAAGAAAAGCCAACTGTATTCAATTTATGATCGCTATCACGAACAAACTCCCTAAGTCATTCGGGTCGCATTGAGGCGGCAAAGGAACGAGTCCCGATGAGCTTACTAAAGTCAGTGCTTTGGGCGAGTGAGTGCAGCCAACAAAGATGCGGCTTGAATTAGGACGGGAATTATCGGACGGTAGAGCCGCGAACGATTAACTCACCTGAAAAGACCTGTTCATAGACGCCGTCGCTGCTACCTTCAATGCGTTTCACGACTTGCTGGAGAGCGGCGTATCCAATCTGCCAGGTCGGTTGTTTGAGAGTGGTGATCCCCACACCGGCAAGCTCTGCCCATTCGAGTTCATCGAACCCTAACAGGCCAATATCGCTGCCCCAGTGCAGACCAATGCGCCGCATAGAGCGTGCAATCTGTAGCGTGAGTGCACCGTTGGCGGAAATCACCGCTTTGCGCATGCCGCGATGGTCGGAATGGAACTGCCGCAGCGTGTTGTCTATCAAATCCGCTTCGTGCAAAGGCACTTCAGCGTTTTCGGCGACAATCCCCGGGTAGCGCTTGAGCGTGGCGTGGAAAGCATTCAGGCGTTCCCGGCGCGTGTTGACAGTGCCGAGAGGTTCACTGATAAACAGAATCGCTTCAAACCCTTGTTCCACAAGGTGTTCGGTTGCGGATGTTGCGGCTTGAGTGTTATCCAGCCCCACCACATCGCAAGCAAAATCGGGAATTTTGCGGTCAATCAGCACCATGGGGAGGGCTGATTGTTGCAAGCGGTTTAACCCTTCTTCGCGCATGCCCACCGCATTCACCACAATCCCTTCCACTTGATAACTGCGCAGCAAATCGAGGTAATGCAGCTCCTGGTCTACTTCGTTATTGGTGTTACACACCAGCGGCGTAAAACCTTTTTCCCGACATGCCGCTTCTATGCCGCTTAGTACATCGACAGAGTAGGGGTTGGTGATATCCGCGATGATCAGGCCAATTAAACGCGTACGACCACGCTTCAGGCCGCGCGCCATTTGGCTTGGGCGGTAATCGAGGTCAGCAATGGCAGTTTCGATGCGTAAGCGCAGATCGTCAGACAGCACGCTTTGCTCGCCGTTAAGATAGCGGGAAACACTGGTTTTTCCGGTCTTTGCCGCTTTCGCGACGTCGCTTATCGTAGGGCGCGCTACCTTGCTGATCATGATTTTCTCCGAGGGGATTTCAGGCTGGAGAGTAACATAATTTATTTAAGCAGGTGGATGACGCTAACGCTTATTCACCCTACAACCTCCAGCAACTCACAACTGGTCCCTATTCGCCATTATCTTGTCCGTTTTTGGTATTAGCAATATGAACAACCCTTGTCACAATGGAGTCCTATCTACTGATGAGGAGTCCGAAAATGTCACGTTCCGCTCTGATTAATATCGACACGCAGCAATCCTTTTTCCATCGCGATTACTGGCAGGAAGACGATGTCCCGGCATTTCAGCAGGCGATTTCTCAGCTGATTTCCGGTTGTCAGGATTTGAAAATTCCAGTTGTGGATATCTTCCATGTTGACGATGAAGGCCCGTTCTCGCTGGCTTCCGGCTACGTTAAACCGATGCCTTTTTTGCAGCATCAGGCTGACGGAGTATTCCAGAAACATGTTCACAACGCATTTACCGATACCGGCCTCGATCTTTGGTTGCGAAGCCGTGACATTAACCATCTGATTATTTGTGGGATTCGTACTGAACAATGCTGCGAAACCACCACGCGGGTGGCGTCCGATTTGGGTTATCGTGTTTCATTTGTCAGTGAAGCGATGCTCACCTTCCCGATGAGCTGGAAAGGGGTTACGCTGGATACCGCAACTCTGCGCCACCGTACTGAAACAGTGCTGACTGGGCGTTTTGCCCAAATCCAAACCGTTGCCGAATGCCTGGAGTCTTTATCGTGAGTATTGGGGTCTGGTTCGTTGTTTTGCCCGGTGTCTTGTCGCTCGATTTGACTGGCCCTGCGGAAACGCTGGCGCTGGCAGGCGATGCTTTTCATCTGCATTTCATCGGCCCGGACCCACAAGTGACCACGTCCATCGGGCTTAACTTTTCGGGTATCGAACCGCTGCCAGAAAGCTTCCCGGAAGGTAGTCTGCTGGTTTTGCCGGGCGTGAGCGACTCAAATCGCTATTTTGATACGCCACAAGCCGAACAGGTGCGCCGTTGGTTGACGCGCCTGCAACCGCAAATTCATCGCCAGCAACTCAACTTGATGTGTGTCTGTTCCGGTTCGCTGTTGGCGGCAAAAGCGGGGCTGTTGAGCGGTATGCAATGCACCACGCATCACGATGTGCTGGCCCGATTACGTGCTGCCGCCCCGAGCGCGCTGGTGAAGGAAAACCGTATTTTTGTCGAAGACCGGGGGATCTGGACCAGCGCGGGTATTACCTCTGGTATCGATTTATCGCTCCATCTGATTAACCGCTATTGCGGGCCAAAAGCAGCACTGGATGTGGCGCGTGAAATGGTGGTGTGGTTTCGCCGCTCGGGCGACGACCCGCAATTATCGCCGTGGTTGCGCTATCGCAATCATATTCATCCGGCAGTGCATCGTGCTCAGGATTTGCTTTCGGCAGCGCCAGAATCAGCGTGGGATGTGCAGGAAATTGCCGACAAAGTGCATGTCAGTTCGCGCCATTTATCGCGGCTTTTTCAGCAGCATTTAGGGATTTCAGTGCGGGATTATCTGGAGCAATTGCGCCTGGCGGTTGCCGAACAGCGCTTATTGCAGGGGCAACGTATGGAGCAGGCGGCGGTTGCGGCGGGGTTTTCATCACCACGCCAGTTACACCGCGCCCGCGCCCGTAACGCTTAACTCACCATTTTTCGGCGATCTATGCGCTGCAATGCGATGGAAAGCAGCAAACTCCCGGCAAGCGTGGCGCCGAAAATCCACATAATATCGAGCACCGGAGAGTGTGTGATTTGATATCCATGGGTGCGCAAGAAGTGGACGATTAATGCATGGAACCCGTAAATCCCCAGCGAATGCTTCGAGATTAACGTCAGCCCCGGCAGCGGTCGGCCATTCAGGCAGTTTTTGGCCAGCACCAGCAAACTCATGGCGGCGATAAACACCAGCGGCCCGCAATAAACATAGAAGGTGTCGGCAAAATTACCGTTCACATCCAGCAGGTGACGCGTGCCGGTCGAAATCGAAAAAATACACAATGCAAATAAGCCTGCAGCCAACCCGCTAATCCAGCGTTTATCCGTTTCCAGCATGCCAATTGCGCGGCCTAACAAACCATAAAGCACGTAATAAAATGTATCGCCGTTAATGTATAAATTAATCGGCAGCCATTTTACGCCACCCAAGGTTTGCGGCACGGTATTAGGATTGGCGACCACGCCAAGCAAAACCATCAGCCCCAGAATGACCATCGCGTTAACTTTCTTCACCTGAATCAACGGTGAAAGGAGGTAAATCACCATGATCGCAAAGAAAAACCACAGGTGATAAAACACCGGTTTTTGCAGGATGTAGCGCAGCGAGAGCCCGGCGTTGATGGGGGTCAGTAACTTGATGTAGATGAGCGCTATCACGCTATAAAACACCAGGCATGTGACGATGCGTAAAAAATGACGTTGCTGGGCACTGCGCTCACCAAAAAACAGATAACCCGAAATCATGAAAAAGAGCGGGACGCTCACACGTGAAGCCGAGTTCAGCACATTAGACAAATCCCAACTAAATGGTGTGACAATATTCGCGTTGGTGATGTACCAGGCTGTGGTGTGGATCATTACCACCATCAGGCACGCAATCCCGCGCAAGTTATCAATCCAGTTAATTTTCTGCGGCATTCGGTCCTCTAAATTTGGTACGTACAATTATCCGAGTTTGCATTGGCCCTCTTGTCAGGTGTCATACGGGTTTGCAGAATGCGGAATACCTGTTAATTATTGATTAACAGAAAAGATTTTAACGTACAGTTAACGAATGATGATGCCAAAAATAAAAAATAGCCGTTGGGTGCTCGCTTTAGCCACCTTGTTGTTGAGTGCTTGTAGTTCGCAGGAGCAGCAAACACAGTATGCGCAAGTCGCGCAACATCCCATGATTCAGGGGAAAGTGATGGTCGATACCTGCAAGCAGGAAGCGGCGCATCGCTACAATACGCAATCCCAGCGCATCAGTGTGGTGGATTTTAAGCAGTATCAGGGAAGCTATGAGATCCTTGGCAGCACGACGCGCCGGGAATCATTTACCTGCTCCTTTGACGAAAGCGGTCAATTTTTGCACCTTTCTTCTACATAAAGCCGCAACACGGGGCAAACAGCACGTGGATGAGGCTGTATATCTTCCCTCAAAAGGTACACTCGTCACCCTTCAAGTTGCCTCTGCGTTGGCTGCCTTCACTCACCCCAGTCGCTTAGTGTACTAAGCTCCAGGGGATTCATTCAGTTGCCGTCTTGATGCAACTCGAATGGTTTTGAGTGTATACTGACCGCTTCTCTTTTTAACCCTCTCGAACGCGTGCGAAATCAACATGCAAAAGTTTGATACCAAGACCTTTCAAGGCCTGATCCTGACTTTACAGGACTACTGGGCTCGCCAGGGCTGCACCATTGTTCAACCTTTGGACATGGAAGTCGG
>NZ_DATERI010000092.1:0-5487 GCF_035271705.1 Buttiauxella sp. | reverse complement strand
CGCAGATAGGCGTGAGCCAGCACATAATCGCCAATTGACTGGCTTTCACGCAGACCGCCGCAGTGACCAATCATCAGCCAGGCCGCCGGGCGCAATACCGCCAGGTGGTCGCAGATATTTTTGGCATTCGATGGCCCAACGCCAATGTTAATTAGCGTTATCCCGGTGCCGTTGGCATCGATCAAATGCCAGGCTGGCATTTGGTGTTTCTTCCAGGCGAGATCAGAGATGGCCTCTTCGGGAGCCTGGCTGTCGGCGGTTAACCACACGCCACCGGCACATGAAAGCGCGACATAAGGGCTTTCCGGGTCAAGAATTTGCTGGCATCCCCAGCGTACAAATTCATCGACATAACGGGTGTAGTTGGTAAACAACACGAAAGGTTGGAAATGCTCAACCGGCGTGCCAGTGTAGTGGCGCAAACGGGCGAGCGAGAAATCGACACGGCGTGCATCAAAATGCGAAAGCGGGTAGTACTCAGTGGGGTGGAACAGGCCATCTGCCGTTTCATCACCAATTTGCGACAATTCGGTGGTCGGGAAATGACGAGGTAAACCGGCGCTCATTGAGCGGTCTAGCGACAAACTCGAGCCATCAATCACATACGGATACGGGATTTCGTGTAGCGATAAACCCACTTCAATTTGCGCACCATAATCTTCATACAGCAGAGTTAATTGTTCGGCGAGATAATGGCGAAACAGTGCAGGGCGGGTGATGGTGGTGGTGTAGCTGCCGGAATGGGTGAAGCGGGCATAAGCGCGCGTTTTGTTGGGATGATGAATGGTGCCATCCCAACTGACCCGTAACTCGGGGTAGACAAATAATCCGGCGGCACGCTTTTGAATTTCGGGTAGTGTGCCGTTTTCAACGTACTGGGCGATGGCCTCGCGCAGTGCGTTGACCGAAGCATCGTACAGCTCCTCTAATTTATCGAGGGCCTGGCTTGGGGTAAGGGCAGTGTCGGCTGTCTGATGCGTCATCTTATCTCCTTATCCTGCAGATTTACGCAGGGCTGTTTCGATAGTATGTCATCGACGAGACTCGAGCTACATCTTCAGTGTTATCCGACACGCGGATTTTATCCTGGCTACAATACCCAAAAACCATGCGTTCCGTCTTGTTCAAGCTGCGCCACTAGCCCGTATTCCCACTGAAGATAGTCTTCCATTGCCTGGCGCGGGACCTGGGTTCCCTCATAAGGACGGCGATAGCGATCTTCAGGCGCATGTAACTGGCCTTCCGGTCCATGTACTAGCGGATGCTTTTGCGCAATCCAGGCCAGCGTTCCACCCTGCAACACATAGATGGGGCTTTTGGACAATGCACGCAATTCAGGCACGACAAACCTTGCCAGTGCGCTGCTTGTGCAGGTGAGAACCCACCGTTCAGGTTCAGGTAATTGAGCGACGGCCTCGGTTAGCTGGCTGCGGCCAAGCCATTTTGCACCCGGAATGTGTCGGGCGATAAAATTGGCTGAGGTGGTGAAATCCAATACGGTAGTGCCCGTGCTTTCAAGCCAGGAGGCCAACGTCTGAGCAGAAATTTCTTCCACCTTGGGTGCAGTCGCTAATGATGGCTGCCAGTCCCCGCGTTCGGTAAACAATTCCTCCGGTGCTTCCAGCACGGCGACTTCCCAGCCCATTTGTGCAAGCCATGAGGCCGCCATCGGTGCCCGAATACCATCCCTGTCAACCAGAACGATTCGCCCGCCACGAACAGCTGCGTAGTGATCGGTTTCCTGCACCAGTTGCCCGCCAGGCACTGATCTTGATCCCGGTAGATGTCCGGCACGATATTCATCAACCGAGCGCACGTCGATTAGCCAGGAGTTGCGATCGCTGTTGTGCTGCCAGGTTTGCCAGTCGCTCCAACTGATAAAACTTACGCCAGCACTGGTGGCCAGTTCCCAGGCTGCAATGCGATCGGCCTCATCACCTTCACTTGACTCAGCCTGGCGTTCTTGACCATGCTCCAGCGCTTGCCCGGCAAGTGTCCAGCCAATGGTGCCGTTACGCAACGCCGCCACGGGGTTGGTAATGCCTGCATTAATCAGCGATTGCGTACCGATGATGCTGCGTGTACGCCCTGCACAATTAACCACAATTTGTGTTTGCGGGTTGCTGACCTGAGCACGTGCCTTCAATACCAGATCCCCGCCGGGGAGACTGACTCCCTGAGGTATACTCATCGTCTGGTATTCGTCATAACGCCGCACATCAAGCACGACAACATCGGCTCCTTGCTGCAGTAAATTCTGCACGTCCCCTGCGCTGAGCGAAGGTGTATGCCGTTTTGCTTCAACCAGTTCACCAAATGCTTTACCTGGCACATTCACATCGATGAATAGCTCCCCGCCAGCTTCCTGCCAGCCCTGTAATCCACCCGCCAGCAGCGCAACATCTCGATAGCCGAGCTGTTTAAGTTTTTCTACTGCTTTAACCGCCAGGCCTTCACCATTGTCATAAACAGTAATGGGTGTGGAACGACGCGGGATGCGGGAATACACCTCAAGTTCGAGTTTCCCCAGTGGGAAATTGGCGGCAAATAAGGGGTGCCCGCTGGCGAAAGGAGCCTCTTCACGTACATCGATAAGCGCCAGTTCTTCTTTGTTGATCAGTGCCGCACGCAACTGTGCGTAATGTCGTATTTCACTCATATCCCACCCTCTTTTGACAGGTCCCAGATATTCGGTATGAAAGCACTCGAATAACCGGAAATAAATGGTTTATCACTGCCATTCGGCGTAAAGACCCGGCGATGAACCGCCCCGATATTTGCTCCGTAGACGTGAATACTGATTGAGACCCGATCAGTGAAAGCATTACTGACCTGATGCACATCCTGAGCGTTTGGTGAGACGGTGGCTATTTCACCTGGGTTGAGCGTGGTCGCTTCACCCTCTGCCACCCATTTACCCTTCACCTTCGCATAAAACTGGCTGTGTTCAGCGCCACGCAGCATGCCAATCATTCCCCACACGCCGTGATTATGAATGGGCGTTTGCTGGCCTGGGCCCCAGACAAAACTCACTACCGAAAAGCGCCCTTGAGGATCGGCATAGAGTAAATGCTGCTGGTAGTGCTGTGGATGGGGAACAGCCGCCGCGGCAGGCAGCCAGTCATCATGGCGCACCAGTTCGGACAGTAACGGGTGGCCCTTTTCAAGCAACGGTTTCTCCTGGTGGAAATGCTCCACCAGGCGCGAGAACTCAGTCAGAAAATGGCGTAAGCGCGCGTAATTTGGTGCGGACGGCGTTATGGACATAGCTCGCTCTCAGTCGGACTAAAACAAGGAGACTATCAGCCAGTGACTTGGGTGCAAATGCCGGAAAAGCAATACGTTATCTAAAATGCTGCATAGCTAAAACCTGGCAAAACATAGTGATAAATAGCATTTCAGACGCGCCCACAACCCGTTAAGGTGAAAAAACAAACAACGATAAGGAACCTGCAATGAGCATTCAATTCCTCGGTATGATTGGCCATCGACTGGCCTCCGAAATCTTGCCCGCCACTGGCCCGATTTTTGATAAGAACTATATAGCCCGTTTTGCTAAAGCCCATGAAGACGCAGGTTTTGACCGAGTTCTGGTGGGTTACTGGTCCGATCAACCGGATGGTTTTTTGGTCACTGCCCATGCGGGTGCCCACACTTCACGTATTAAATTTTTGCTGGCACACCGCCCTGGATTTGTGGCACCTACTGTTGCAGCGCGCAAACTTGCCACGCTGGATAATCTTCTCGATGGTCGCCTCGCGGTGCATATCATCAGTGGGGGTAGTGATGCCGAGCAGCGCAAAGATGGCGACTGGCTGAATAAAGAAGAGCGTTATGCCCGTACCGACGAATTCCTCACCGTGCTGAAAAGCAGCCTTGAAGGAACTGAGCCTTACGATCACACGGGCGGCTTTTACCGCGCCGAGCAAGCGTTTTCAGCCATTAAACCGCTTCAACCACATTTGCCGGTCTATTTTGGTGGTTCATCCGATGATGCTATAGAGGTCGCCGCCAAACACGCCGATGTTTTTGCCCTATGGGGTGAGCCACTGGCTGGGGCACGTCAGACTGTTGATGCAGTTCGCCGAGCGGCTAAACAGCACAATCGCGATATCAGTTTTAATATCTCCTTCCGGCCAATACTGGGCAAAACTGAAGCCGAAGCATGGGAAAAAGCGGAATATATTCGAGAAACCACCCGCAAACATCTGGAGGAAAATCAGCATACTTACGGCCTGAATAAGCCTCAGAGTGTGGGGGCAAAACGCTTGCTCGAGGCTGCACATTTGGGTGACCGCCTGGATAAACGTTTATGGACGGGGATTGCGGCTCTGGTTGGCGGTGGTTACAACTCCACCGCACTGGTCGGCACGCCGGACCAGGTTTCCGATGCGCTGCTCGATTATTACGATGCAGGTATCGACAGCTTCTTAATTCGTGGTTTTGATCCGCTCAATGATGCCATTGAATACGGAAAAGAACTCATCCCACTGACGCGTGAAAAAACCGCGGCCCGCCAACACTTTGCGAGGAGCGCATAATGAAACACTGGATTGTTGCTGGGCTTGCCCTGGCGTTATGGGGTAATGCCGTACAGGCTGAAGTGACATTGCGTATTGGCGATCAAAAAGGGGGGATGCGTTCACAGCTTGATGCGGCTGGGAAGCTGGAAGACCTGCCTTACAAAATTGAATGGTCTGAGTTTCCCGCAGCGGCTCCGCTGGCAGAAGCCCTCAATGCAGGAGCAATAGATGTGGGAATTATTGGCGATGCCCCACTATTGTTTGCCGTGGCAGCTGGTGCGCAGGCTAAAGCCATTGCAGTGAGCAAGGCGGATGCTTATGGCACTGCACTGCTGGTACGCCCCGATAGTCCTGTCAAAAGTGCGGCTGATCTGAAAGGCAAAAGCATCGCCACAAACCGAGGTTCTATTGGTCATTTTGTCGCACTCAAAGCGTTGGCATCTGCGGGGTTGAGCGCGAAGGATGTGACTTTCCGCTTCCTGCCGCCAAGCGAGGCAAAACTGGCACTGATTCAGGGCTCGGTTGATGTCTGGGCAACGTGGGAACCCTACACGGCCTATGCTGAAAGCGTGGATAAATTACGTGTTGCGGTAAACGGGCGTGGATTGTGGTCAGGTAATAGTTTCCTTGCAGCAACGGACAGCGCGCTCGCTGACCTCGAGAAAAAAGCGGCTATTACCGACTATCTGCAACGTCTGAACGCTGCGCAAATCTGGGCGAATCAGCATCCGGATATTTACGGTAAAGCCCTCGCGAAAATTATCGGCTTCCCGGAAGACGTAGCACGGCTGTCGTTTGAACGCCGTCACCCCGTTTGGCAAACGATTAACGATGCGACGGTGACGCAGCAACAGCAAACCGCAGACTTCTACTATGCAAGCGAATTGCTGCCGAAGACGATTCAGGTAATACCGACATTTAGCCATGCTTTTCAGGTGAATTAATAAGAGATTTGGCTCAGGAT
>NZ_DATERI010000091.1:0-7416 GCF_035271705.1 Buttiauxella sp. | reverse complement strand
GAACGTGCTACACTTCTGTTGCTGGGTATGGGTCTGGACGAATTTAGTATGAGTGCCATTTCTATCCCGCGCATTAAGAAGATTATTCGTAACACGAACTTCGAAGATGCGAAGGTGTTAGCAGAGCAAGCTCTTGCTCAACCGACAACGGACGAGTTAATGACGCTGGTTAACAAGTTCATTGAAGAAAAAACAATCTGCTAATCCACCGGATGCGGCCCAATTTACTGCTTAGGAGAAGATCATGGGTTTGTTTGATAAACTGAAATCTCTGGTTTCTGATGATAAAAAAGACACCGGAACCATTGAGATTGTTGCCCCACTTTCTGGCGAAATCGTCAATATTGAAGATGTTCCAGATGTGGTGTTCGCCGAGAAGATCGTTGGTGATGGCATTGCAATTAAACCGACTGGCAACAAAATGGTTGCTCCGGTTGACGGCACCATCGGTAAAATCTTCGAAACCAACCATGCTTTCTCTATCGAATCCGATAGCGGCATTGAGTTGTTCGTTCACTTCGGTATCGACACTGTTGAACTGAAAGGCGAAGGCTTCAAACGCATCGCAGAAGAAGGTCAGCGTGTTAAGAAAGGCGACGTAGTTATCGAGTTCGATTTGGCCCTGCTGGAAGAGAAAGCGAAGTCTACCCTGACTCCGGTTGTTATCTCCAACATGGACGAAATCAAAGAGCTGATCAAACTGACTGGTAGCGTAATTGTGGGCGAAACCCCAGTTATCCGCATCAAGAAGTAAGCTGTCCGCACAATAGAAAACGGCACCCTTGTGGTGCCGTTTTTGTTGGTATTGACCCTATAAACACTATACGCAAAGATACTCTAGTTGGTATTCCCCTGAGCCCACTTGCGCCGTCCAGTTATCACCTTGCTGTACCATCTCCATATCCTGCGCCTCAATCACTTCTCGCACTGCTGAAAGATTGACGGTTGCCTGCGTATTGTGGGGAACACGAATATTCAGCGTAACAATTTTCCCCATCTCGCTGTCGCGCACTTTCCAGGTGACGCCTATTTCACCGTACCCAGACTGATAAGCCGCCTCTACCCATGAAAGATCTCCACCAATAACCGGAGAAATTATCACGTGTTTAAACCCGGGGGCATTCTCATCAGCCTCAATACCCGCAACAGAACGATATAACCACTCCCCTACCGCACCATAGGCATAATGGTTAAAGGAGTTCATATCCGCGCTCCACATCGAACCATCAGGCTTAATACCATCCCAATGCTCCCAGATGGTCGTTGCCCCAGCCTTGACCTGATACAACCAGGAAGGGAAATCGTCTTTTAGCAGCAGCGCCCACGCTTCTTTTTCCCGTCCATTCTGGCTCAGTGCATGGCAAAAATAAGGAGTCCCAACAAAACCTGTCACCAGATGGCCATCATGCTCATGCAACAGTTCAACCAGCGTATTTACCGTACGTTCGCGGAACGGTTCAGGCACCAGATTAAAATAGAGCGCCAAAATATGCGCAGTCTGAGTTCTCGCCGCCAACCTGCCTGATGGGGTGAAAAACTCATCCTGAAAATGCTGTACGATCTGCTGCTGTAAAGCATGGTACTTCAGGTAATCTTCCGTACGTCCAAGCGCTTTGGCTGCCAGACTAAACAATCTCGTTGAATGGGCAAAATAAGCGGTGCTCACCAGATCCACTGGCGTCGCGCCAAAGTAACTCCCTTCTTTGGCATCCAGCGCCACCCAATCGCCAAATTGCAATTTATAGCGCCAGATATGATTCTCTGAATGCACCACCATAAACTCGATCCAGGCTTTCATGCTTTCATATTGCTGTTCAAGAATGCGGGTGTCGCCGTACATCAGATACATCGTCCAGGGATTGATGACCGCAGCATCAGCCCACGCCGCCGCAGAGTGCGTCCCACCTTCAGCGAGGTTGATATCATTCGCGCAATGCCCAGTCAGGATGTCAGGGACGACATGCGGCACGCCGCCTTCTGGCGTCTGGTCATGTTTCAGATCCCTGAGCCATTTAGCGAAGAAATTACGCGTGTGCATCAAATAGCTGGCGGTACGGCAAAAGATCTGCGCGTCCCCGGTCCACCCTAGCCGCTCATCGCGCTGTGGGCAGTCAGTGGGGACATCGACAAAGTTTCCTTTCAACCCCCACAAGATATTGCGATGCAGTTGGTTTAAATCTTCATTTGAGCAGTTGAAATGCCCGGTAGGAGCCATATCCGAATGGAGCACTAGCGCTTTGAAATTCTCAGGCACTATTTTGCCTGGGTAGCTTTCGACTTTAACGTAACGGAAACCCTGGTAAGTAAACTGCGGATGATAAACCTCCGCCGCACCGCCTTTTAAGATATATTCCACGCGTTGTTTCGCAGAACGCAAATTATCCAGATAGACATTGCCTTGAGCATCCAGCGTCTCGAAATGGCACAGGATAACTTTGTCACCGAGCTTGCCGTTCACTTTGAATTCAACCCAGCCACTCAGATTTTGCCCAAAGTCGATAACCGTATCGCCCTGCGGCGTGATGATTATGGAGGCGGGTTCCAGCGCGGCTATTTTTTTTACCTTGCAGACACCTTGCGCGGTCAGCACTTTTTTATCAAAAGAGATAAGGCTGACAGGCCGCCAGTGAGTGCCATCAAAGCCCGTATTGTTCCAGCCTTCGTGCTCAAGGCTCGCGTCACAGATTTCACCGTCATAGATTTCCGAGAACAAAATCGGTGAATCTTCCGCACGCCAGGAATCATCCGTTACGATAATTTGCTGAGTTCCATCCTGATAATGAATGACTAACTGGCAGATCAGCGCAGTTTGTTGACCATAATAATTTCTGTCACGGGTGAATCCCATATCGCCTTTAAACCAGCCCGCCCCAAGCTCCGCGCCAATCACGTTATCGTCACACTGGAGTTGCTCGCTCAAGTCGTAAGTTTGGTAAAGCAGATGGTTAGGGTAACTCGTCCAGCCAGGAGTCAGCACATCATTACCGACTTTGTGACCATTGAGATAGAATTGATAAAGCCCTAAAGCTGAGACATGTAAATACGCAGAGGCAACGGCACTGCCTTTGGTGAGTGAAAATGATTTTCTCACTAATGTGACTTTAGAGTTATCTTTATCGGCCGAAGTCTCGGCAGAAATAAAATCACCACCCCACGGGTTTTCCATCATCCCAGTAATAAATTCAGCAACTGCACTCCATGGACTTTCTTCACCATGGTTATCGTTAATCTTCACTCGTACAAAATAACGCGTTGATGGACGCAGTAAAACATCGCTAACATTGACATTCGCTGACGTGTCACTGCTTATGACTCCGCTATCAAATAATGTCGCGTCAAAATATTTATCAATACTCACCTGTAGCTGATAGCTCACTTGCTTAACATTTTTTTGATGGCTTTCAATCTCCCAACCGACAACCGGGAAATTATCGACACCCGATAGAGACAATTCATAGTCAAGCGTGATCTTTTTTACTGATAGCATAATGATATGTTCCTTAGATAACTGAATTATTTTTATACCCGTCATACTTCAAGTTGCAGGGGGGTTGGCTGCAACTCGAAGTATTTTGGCTATACAAGATAATTATTTCGTCTGAATGACCTCTGCGGGAAAGGTCACTGCGGTAATGTGTTTTTCCATTACCATTTCACCTTCACTGGAAAATTCATTACGTTGCTGACGGTGGAAACACACCCAACCAATCAACATACCCAGTGCAACGATTGAAGAAAGAATGATATATAGCACCACTGGACCGGCCTCGAGTAAGCGCGGGGTGACGAATGCTAATAAAGCACATGAAAAACGGGCGACACCGACAATCGCACCCTGTGCAGTTGATCGAAGCATGGTAGGGAAGGATTCCTGTGACCAGACTTTCATTATTCCCTCAAAGGCCATCCCGCTACCTATTGCTGTAAATAACATGAAGCAGAACCACGATAATGGAGAAAAATTAAGTAACACTGGCATTAAGAAACCGCCGGTAAAAAAGAATGAACCAATAATAAATACCAGCATCCTTTTGGATGTATCGACCATTTTCATAAATAACAAACCGGACAACACGCCCACTGGCATCAGCAGTAAATTCCACAGAGAATTTTTCTCGACCGAGATCCCAACAACATTTACCGCGACATACGTCCCAAATTGCCCACTAGTATTGGCAGCCAGATTGACCAGAGTATAAAAAAGGCACAGAGCCACGAACGGCCATAAATACTTCCCGTGCAGCAAATCTTTAAACGATGACTTTTGTGCGCGAACCGTTATCACTCCTCGGCGATTCTCATCACGGGCAACCAGCCACATTGGTGATTCAGGGATAGTCCAGCGCAACAGCAGTAATACGGCGGCGACAATACCGACATGGAGATACATAATTTGTGCCCCCAATTGCCCCCAACCACCGACGACTGCCGAAATCCCCATCGTGGTACTGATACCTACCATCCAAAGAAGATTGGATAACCCGATAATCTTGCCGCGGTTGTTATCGTTGGCCGCTTCTGCAATGGTGGCTAAAGAAACGGGTAAGTCTGCACCAGTCGCCAGACCAACCAATATTGTTCCAGCCAGTAACATGATAAATACGTCACCGTATGCCAGCATCAGCGTTCCCAAAACAATCATTGCCATGGTGGCAATAAAGACTTTGCGCCTACCGAGGCGATCCCCGAGTCTGCCGCCTAAAAATGCTCCGATAGCAATACATAGCGTTAATACGCCTGAAAGGATGCCAATATCGGTAGAAGTAATACCGATGGCTTTCTGATAGATAACTAATGCCGTACCATTAGAAACAATAGCGGCTGAATCAATATAAGAGGCCATACCCGAAACCACACCGATATACCAGGGGTTTACGGCTTTTGTACTATCCATGATAATTGCTCCATTAAATTGCTTTCACGTCATCAATAACTGACTTTTCCTGTACTTATTGGTTGGTAATGGAATGACTTAAATGCCGTTCTTGAGAAGGTGTATGAAGAAATCTTTTTTTATAACTTTCAGTTAATCGCGAAGCGTTTATAAAACCACAGGCCAGCGCAATATCTTTTATTGGTCGCTCCGTTATACGCAACAACTCTTGTGCCTTTAACAAGCGATAAATATGTTGAAATTGTTCAGGTGTGGTACCGGTCATTTGTTTAAAGAAACGAAACATCGTCCGT
The DNA here is from genome assembly GCF_035271705.1 of Buttiauxella sp. Lineage (GTDB taxonomy): Bacteria > Pseudomonadota > Gammaproteobacteria > Enterobacterales > Enterobacteriaceae > Buttiauxella. The sequence goes on along the minus strand of NZ_DATERI010000091.1, from coordinate 2,229 downwards.
TTAGACATTCTACTGTCCTCACATAAGTTGTCCCAATTTATGTTTTGCGTATAATTTTTCCGTACATAGTTAAACATTTTTTGCCTGACACTTTCATCGACACGATTCCTTTCGCCTTTTCTTGTCACACAGTGGTAAAGAACAGAGATTATCTCCAGGATAATGGCCTCGGTTGCCGAAAAATAAATATCATCAAAATCGTCATCACGTCTGTCGCTGACTTTCTCAGTTAGCAAGACTATTTTTTCGAGTTCCCCCTCGCCCAGCACAAAAATCCCTCTGGAATCAGGTATCGCTTTCGCTCTTACGTTACCGAGTAACTCATCAATATTTTGTATAAATCTAAAATGCCTTTGTTTATGTAACAATAGATTTATTAATGATAAATTGTTTGTCGCCTCGTAATAGTGAATATCATTTGCCGAAACAAAGAAGAAGTCACCGGGGCAAACCAACTCAACCTGGTCATTAATAATATGAAAACCACTTCCGCTGCGCACAATAACTAACTCATCAAAATCATGACCATGCACATCCGCCATTTGCTGGTTATCTAACATAAATAAACAGAACGCATGGGCTGGCGAAAGAAAAAAATCCTGGGGCTGCTTAATATCCACCTTTTCACCTGCTTTATATTTATCATGCAGTAGTGAGATGAACATTAGAGCGCAATATTAATGACAAGTCATTATAGGGATATGGCACTACACCGTAATTGGCCGTGACATTACTATCATTTTTATCTATTAACTGAGGGAAAGATGACTGACAAACGGGGGAGGTGTTGATGTGTAACCACAGCCCAGTGACCTGGGCCGTGGCTATCATTGATGATTCAAATACCCGAGCCTTGCGAATAACTGTCTTCGCTAAAGACCCCGGTGGATAAATAACGATCGCCGCGGTCACAGATGATAGCGACCACGACAGAACCCGGGTTTGCCTGGGCGACGCGTAATGCACCGGCCACCGCACCGCCTGAACTCACGCCGCAGAAAATCCCTTCTTCACGTGCCAGACGACGCATGGTTCTCTCGGCCTCGACTTGTGACATATCAATCACTTCATCAACCAGACTCGGATTGAATATCTTCGGCAACCACTCTTGCGGCCAACGGCGGATACCCGGAATACTGCTACCGTCTTCTGGCTGTAACCCAACAATTTTTACCGATTTTTCTTGCTCACGCATGAACTGGCTTACGCCGGTTACTGTTCCGGTCGTTCCCATGCTTGAAACAAAGTGCGTGATACGTCCTTGGGTCTGTTCCCAGATTTCCGGCCCGGTGGTGCTGTAATGTGCGTAGGGATTATCAGGATTATTAAATTGGTCGAGAACTTTGCCTTCGCCGCGCGCATCCATCAGACTGGCCAACTCACGAGCCCCTTCCATGCCCTGCTCTTTGGTTACCAGAATCAGTTCGGCACCATAAGCCTGCATCGCCGCTTTGCGCTCCATACTCATGTTGTCCGGCATCAACAACTTCATACGGTAACCTTTCATGGCGGCAATCATCGCCAGCGCAATTCCGGTATTCCCGCTGGTCGCTTCTATGAGCGTATCTCCAGGCGAGATTTCACCGCGAGCTTGCGCACGCACAATCATTGAGAGTGCCGCTCTGTCTTTTACTGAGCCTGCAGGGTTATTCCCTTCAAGCTTTACCCAAATTTCACTGCCGTTTTCGAGCCCAGTGCGCTGTAATTTAACCAGAGGCGTATTGCCAATTGTGCTTTCTAAGGTATCCACTTGCCTGCCCACATACTTACCTAAAAATAAGAAAAGCGGCCACGTGGGCTAACACCGTTAGTTTAAGAACGATATATCCGGGGCGACCACCGGGTTTGGCGTCCCTCCGGGAACCAAATCCCGGTGTTTCCCCTCATTCAATGGCTTAATTGAACGGTGTTACGTGAAAGCGGGTTTTTTTAAGTTAAAAAACATCCTGAACACATAAAGACTATGGCGGCCCGTACCGTTGACCCTATTGTGACAGGCGCTGTATTCATTACCGCGCTGCAAACTACTGCCTCCCCCAAATGCATCGAGCACCGTTTCAGAAATCTCTTTCCTGTATTGATGCTGCTTTTTCCCCCTCCATGCGACAAAAAGCTGTCACGACGCAGTAAAAATCGATCAAAAAATAAACCCAATTAAACATTATAAAAACAATTAGTTAAACTTTAATCTTCATTTGAAGCTTTTTTAATCATGTCGTGCTGATCACA
>NZ_DATERI010000090.1:0-18619 GCF_035271705.1 Buttiauxella sp. | reverse complement strand
CCCAAAGTCTGATCCGCTGACAGAGTCATCAAACCCGTCGGAAGCACTGACAGCGGCATCCCCTTCGCTTCCGACAGCCACCGTTGAGGGTGACGATAGCCAACAGTTGCTCATCAACGGGATGAGCTGCGCCAGTTGTGTGACCCGGGTACAGAATGCGTTGCAAAACGTCCCCGGAGTCAGCATGGCGCGGGTAAACCTTGCCGAGCGCAGCGCCCTGATTATGGGCTCTGCCTCCGCCGAATCTTTAGTTAAAGCCGTTGAAAGCGCGGGTTACGGTGCTGAAGCCATCGAAGACGATGCGAAACGCCGTGAACGTCAGCAAGAAACCGCCAATGCCGCTGTTAAACGCTTCCGCTGGCAGGCGATTCTGGCGCTAGCTGTTGGTATTCCTGTGATGGTGTGGGGAATGATCGGCGACAATATGATGGTCACCGATGACAACCGCTCATTGTGGCTGGCCATCGGTATCGCCACCTTGGGCATAATGGTGTTTGCCGGTGGGCATTTCTATCGTAGCGCCTGGCGCAGTTTGCTCAACAAAACCGCCACCATGGATACGCTGGTCGCACTCGGTACGGGTGCCGCATGGATTTATTCCATTACCGTCAACATCTGGCCACAGCATTTCCCAATGGAGGCACGCCACCTCTATTACGAAGCCAGTGCAATGATTATCGGCCTGATTAACCTCGGGCATATGCTGGAACAACGCGCTCGCCAACGCTCTTCTAAAGCGTTGGAGCGTTTGCTGGATTTAACTCCGCCAACGGCACGTGTTGTGACAGAAGAAGGTGAGAAAACGGTTCTGCTGGCGGAAGTCACCGCAGGCATGATATTGCGTTTAACCACTGGTGACCGCGTACCCGTCGACGGGGAAATTACCCAGGGCGAAGCCTGGTTTGATGAAGCCATGCTAACCGGCGAGCCGGTGCCACAGCAAAAATCCACCGACGAGCCAATTCACGCAGGGACTGTGGTGCAAGATGGTAGCGTGCTGTTCCGTGCGACGGCAATCGGTAACCACACCACGTTGTCACGCATTATCCGGATGGTGCGCCAGGCGCAAAGCAGTAAGCCGGAAATTGGGCAGCTCGCAGATAAAATCTCGGCGATATTTGTTCCGGTAGTGGTGTTGATTGCGTTGTTTAGCGCAGCAATTTGGTACTTCTTCGGCCCGGCACCACAAATCGTTTATATGCTGGTGATTGCGACTACCGTGCTGATTATTGCCTGCCCTTGCGCTCTGGGTCTGGCAACACCGATGTCGATTATTTCCGGTGTCGGTCGCGCTGCTGAGTTTGGCGTTTTAGTCCGTGATGCTGACGCGCTGCAACGCGCCAGTACGCTTGATACCATTGTGTTTGATAAAACCGGCACGCTGACCGAGGGCAAACCGCAAGTGGTCGCCGTCGTCACTTATCACGGCAGTACTGAAGCCGAGGTGTTGCGATTCGCCGCCGCACTGGAACAAGGTTCAAGCCACCCGCTGGCACGCGCGATTATCGAAAAAGTGAACGGTGCTGAACTGCCACAGGTCAATGGCTTCCGCACCTTACGCGGGTTAGGGGTCAGCGGCGAAACAGAGGGTCATCAGTTGTTGCTCGGCAACAAAGCACTGATGGATGAACAAAAGGTAGATACCGGCCCAATGACAGCAGAAATTGAAGCTCAGGCAAGCCGTGGCGCAACGCCGGTGCTGCTGGCGGTCGATGGCAAACTGGTCGCCCTTCTCGCTATCCGCGACCCGTTGCGTGCCGACAGTATTAGCGCACTTCAACGCTTGCACCGTAACGGCTACCGTCTGGTGATGTTGACCGGCGATAACCCAACGACCGCCAACGCTATAGCTAAAGAAGCCGGTATTGACGAAGTGATCGCAGGTGTCTTGCCGGACGGCAAAGCCGAAGCGATTAAAAATCTGCAACAGCAGGGTCGTCAGGTGGCGATGGTGGGTGATGGCATCAATGATGCGCCGGCATTAGCGCAGGCTGAAGTCGGGATTGCCATGGGCGGCGGGAGTGATGTTGCCATCGAAACCGCTGCCATCACGCTGATGCGCCACAGTCTGGTGGGTGTGGCTGATGCACTGGCGATTTCCAAAGCCACGTTGAGTAATATGAAGCAAAACCTGGTGGGGGCGTTTATTTACAACACACTGGGCATCCCCATTGCCGCAGGGATTTTATATCCGCTTACCGGAACGTTGCTTAACCCGGTGGTTGCTGGGGCCGCAATGGCGCTGTCATCTATTACGGTAGTCAGCAATGCCAACCGGTTGTTGCGCTTTAAACCGAAGGAGTAGGTGTCGGATGACGCGACGGTACAAACCGGGCAGAAGTGTAACCACCCTCCACCGTAGTGAAATTTGCACAGGGTAACTCGCAGCGGTAGCATGACTTTTTAGCCAGGGAATCTGCAAATGGGTCTGCTATCGCGAATTACCGCATTTATTTCAAACCTTTCTAACACCCGCTATCCCTGGCCCGCGCTGGATATCACACTTCCGGGTAATCGATCACTGCACTTGCTCGGCAGTATTCATATGGGGACACGCGACATGGCGCCGCTGTCCGACAAGCTGATTAACAAACTCAGGGACGCCGACGCGCTGATTGTTGAGGCTGACATTACTGAGAACAGCTCTCCCTTCCCCGATATTCCCGATAACCTGCCGCTGGAGCAGCGCTTGTCTGCCGAAAACTGGGTGCAAGTGGTGGCGTTAACCCAGGAACTGGGCATCCCGTTGAGCCAAATTGACAACCAACCGGCCTGGCAAATTGCTCTGGTGTTGCAGGCTCACCAGGCGCAGCGCCTCGGTTTACGCGCCAATTACGGGATTGATTTTCAGTTACTGGAAGCCGCAAAAGCGATGGCAGTTCCGGTTATTGAACTGGAAGGTGCGCAGCATCAAATTGATATTCTCACTCGTTTGCCCGATGGCGGTATGCCGCTGTTAACCGACACGCTAACGCACTGGCACACGAATGCTCGCCTGCTGCAAATGATGATCAGTTGGTGGCTGGAAGCGCCACCGCTGCGTGGGAACGTGCAATTGCCGAACACTTTTGGCGACGAACTATACGATGTACTTATGCATCAACGTAATCTTGCGTGGCACCATTTCCTGCAACAACTCCCCGCCGGGCACTATGTGGTTGCCGTCGGTGCGCTGCATTTGTACGGGAAGGGAAACTTGCCTGAATTATTAAAAAATCGCCCCTAAATCATTCGCGTTACATCGCGGCGGCAAGAGCGCGACAAATTCGTCGGGAACGAATTTGACCAGCCTATGGCAAGAGACAGGAGTCTCTCGTTAATCCCGATGAAATTAGTAAGCTAAGTGATTAGTCGGGTGAGTGAGTGCAGCCAACAAAGAGGTAACGCGAATGATGACGGGGAGATAAAAAAACGGCCAATATCGCTATTGGCCCGTCAAAGAGGAATACGTATATTATTGTAGTTATTCCGACCAATTTAATGGTCACAATCCGAATTGTCGCTCAATGTGACGGTTAACGCTATCACTAATAACGCTATATATAATTTTTATAGAACAAATCACGTTGTTGACAAGATCGTGCGTGTTTAGGGTAAAAAACACTAAGAAGGTTACATGACACCAGCAGTAAAACTTCTCGAAAAAAACGGCGTGCCATTTCAATTACATGCTTACGACCACGATCCTGGTGAAACCAACTTTGGTGATGAGGTGGTGCGCAAACTAGGCTTGAATGCAGAACAAGTCTACAAAACGCTGCTGGTTGCCATCAACGGCGACATGAAGCAATTAGCGGTTGCCGTTACGCCCGTTTCCGGACAGCTGGATTTAAAGAAAGTGGCCAAAGCGTTAGGCGCTAAAAAAGTCGATATGGCCGACCCCATGGTCGCCCAGCGTATTACCGGTTATTTGGTTGGCGGCATCAGCCCACTGGGGCAGAAAAAGCGCCTGCCTACGGTCATCGATGCTCCGGCGCAGACCTTCAGCTCTATCTATGTTTCGGGGGGTAAACGCGGGCTGGATATTGAATTGGGCGCCAGCGATTTGGCAAAACTGCTCAATGCCACATTCGCTGAAATCGCCCGTCGCGACTGACAGGTATAACAAGCAATCCTCCCAAAAGAGCAATTTCAGTCAGGACGCCTCGACGTGCTGAAGGCAAAGTAAGCTGATTGAGGGAGGAACAATGAATAGCGATAGACTCAGTCTGTATAACCGGCGTTTTGAACAGGTTTTTGCGTATGTCGAACAGCATCTGGATAGCCCTTTAACGGTTGAACAACTCAGTGAGGTTGCCTGTTTTTCTCGTTTTCACTTTCATCGCCAGTTCAGCCAATTTTGTGGGATAAGCATCAGTCGTTACATCACGCTAATGCGGTTGAAAAGAGCTTCTTTGCGGTTGGTGAATCACCCGCAGGAGAAGGTGATAAACATTGCCCTGGATGCCGGATTTGAGAATCCTGAATCATTTTCCCGTGCCTTCAAAAACACCTTCGGCCTGACCCCCAGCGACTTCCGAAAAGCTCCCGTTTGGGTCGACTGGCAGGTGCATTTTCAATTTCCCGGACGGGAAAATCAGCAGAGGCTAGAGAATATGGATGTAAAAATCATCACCGTTGAGCCGATGAAAATCGCGGTACTGGAACATCTTGGTGACCCGTTACGGGTCAATAATACCGTTACGACGTTTATTGAATGGCGTAAAGCATCAGGGCTTTCAGACTACAGCACTCATGGGACTTACGGCGTACCATATAGCGATCCTGCCACGACACCTGGCGACGAGTTCCGCTTTGATGTATGCGGGGAGCTAAGTAAAGAAGCTAATGGCCGGGTTCCAGAAAATCTGCAAGGTGTTATCTGCAAAACCTTGCCCGGTGGACGTTGTGCGGTGGTTCGGCATGTCGGTGCCTATGAACGTATCAGCGAGAGTGTTTACTATCTTTATCGCCAGTGGTTGCCGCAAAGTGGCGAAGAGTTGCGAGATTTCCCGGTCTATTTCCGCTATCTGGAGCTGGATAAAAACCACCCTGAGCATGGGCAGCAGACCGATATTTTATTGCCCCTGAAATAGCGCCCTCACCCCGGTTCTCTGCCACCGATGTACTGCGAACAATCCCCTCTCCTCTGGGAGAGGGTTAGCGTGAGGGGAAAAATCCTTACTGCCAGCTCACTTCGTCTTGCGGTTCGTAAGCATTCACATCAAGTGGAGAATTCTGCTCGATGTATTGTTTCAGTACTTCCGCATCCACAAAACCGGTATTCACGTAGCCCGGTTTTTTGTCGATTTCAGGGTAACCATCGCCGCCGGAAGCGTTAAAGTTCAACGTTGCCATACGGTAAGTTTTCGCGGGATCAACTGGCTCACCTTTGATTTTCAAATCTTGCAGACCCGCGGCGGTTGCCACAAAGCTGACATTAGAGAACTGCGGATAGGCACCGGAATCAGGTTTCTTCTGCGCAACGGCGCTCAGATACTCAAGCACATCTTTGCCCGTCATATCGATATACGTGACGGTATTGCCAAACGGCTGCACTTTCAGCACATCTTTATAGGTGATGTCTCCGGCTTCAATTGAATCACGGATACCCCCACCGCTCATGACAGCAAAGTCTGCACTGGTGCGCGCCATTTGTGCCGCGAGTAACAGGCGCGCGAGGTTAGTTTGCACAAAACGAACTTTACTGCGATCGCCTTCCATGTGGCCATTCACACTGCCCACTTTCACATTCAGCTGTGTCTGACCTTTATTCTGGAATGGTGCCAACAGTGAGAGCATCTGTTGGTTTTCAGAAATCTGCGGCGTATACAGCACACGCTCACTTTCACCGTTATCGTAGGTTATCTTTTTCTTCAGGTTGATTGGGATGAGCTGGTAATGCACCAGTTTCATCTCGCCATTACGGAACTCGAAATCAGCACGCCCGACGTATTTGCCCCATTCGTGAGCCTGAACAATCCAGATACCGTTTTGTTTGTCCGGCGCACAAGGCGTGCCCGGTACGTAATCGACCTGCTTTTGATTCTCAGCAGCCATACAGACTGGGTTTTGCGAGTGACCACCCACAATCATCGTCAGCGCGCCAGCAGGGAGGCTGCGAGCCATCTCCACATCGCCCGGTGCGTTGGAACCGTGCTGACCGTTATCGTAGTGGCCCATATGTGTTGCGGCGATCAGCACGTCTGGTTTTTCAGTCGATTGTAGCTCCTGAATAACCAGTTTTGCTTCGTCTGCCGGTTTGCGGAACTCCATGTCTGTGAAGTTTTCCGGATTGCCAATTTTCGCCGTATCGTCGGTGGTTAACCCGATAACCGCAATTTTAATGCCTTGCGGATTGAAGATAGCCCAGGGTTTAAACAGACGTTCACCGGTACTTTTCTGGTAAATGTTGGCAGAAAGCAGCGGGAATTTTGCCCATTTTTCTTGTTGGCGTAACACAGGCAGAGGATTGTCGAACTCATGGTTGCCCAGAGCCATCGCATCATAGCCAATCAAGTTCATCCCGCGGAAATCGGGTTCAGCATCTTGCAAGTCGGATTCCGGGACACCGGTGTTAATGTCACCGCCAGACAGCAACAGTACGCTGCCCCCCTGCTCTGCCACCTGTTTACGAATGCTATCCACCAAAGTTTTTTGCGCAGCAAGACCATATTCGGCATGTTCATTGCGCCAGAAATGACCGTGGTGATCGTTAGTGTGCAGAATGGTGATGTTATAGGTTTTATCTTTTTCCCATGCCAGTGCAGACGCGCTGGTCAGACTGACTGCCATCAGCAGTGCAGTGGTCACCCCTTTCACTACGAAATTCATCGCAAATCTCCATATTCAGTAAATGCTTGCGCACCAATAGCAAACCATCATTATCATATACTCTCAATAATTCGAGTTTCAGGTAGGCGGCAAGGGAGTTCATCCCCAGGAGCTTACTTGAGTAAGTGACTGGGGTGAAGGAGTGCGGCCAACGCCCCTGTCACTTGAAGTATGACGAGTATAGGCAAATAACTTTTCATGATTGTGACTTTCTTCAGAACTATCCAGAAGGTATGTTAGCTGGGTAATGATTTCCAACGGTTCCATCAGTGAACTGAGCTAAAAACAATCAATTAAATAATTACAGGTACTTATGGCAATCTCGGAACAAACTCTCGCGTCGTCGGAGCCCAAGAAGGCTCGCACTGCGTTCGGAATTCTTGGAGCAATTAGCCTTTCTCATTTGCTCAACGATATGATTCAGTCACTCATTCTGGCGCTCTATCCACTTTTACAGAGTGAGTTCTCGCTGAGTTTTGTCCAGATAGGGATGATAACGCTGACCTTCCAGGTCACATCATCACTGCTTCAGCCAGTGGTTGGATATTACACAGATAAATACCCGATGCCATGGTCATTACCGATTGGTATGTGCTTCACACTTTGCGGGTTAGTCATTCTGGCATTGGCGGGGAGTTTCCCGATGGTGTTATTGGCAGCAGCACTCGTGGGCACAGGTTCTTCGGTATTCCATCCGGAATCTTCCCGTGTGGCGCGTATGGCATCCGGTGGTCGCCATGGTCTTGCTCAGTCACTGTTCCAGGTGGGCGGTAACTTTGGTAGCTCATTAGGCCCGTTGCTGGCGGCACTGATTATTGCACCTTATGGTAAAGGCAATGTCGGCTGGTTTGTGCTGGCTGCACTGTTGGCGATTATCGTCTTGCTGCAGATTAGCCGCTGGTATGCCGCTCAACATCGCATGACCAAAGGCAAAACAGCCGCACCTGTGGTTAACCCCCTACCACGCAAACAAGTGATTCAGGCGGTGGCCGTTTTGCTGGTGCTGATTTTCTCCAAGTATTTTTATATGGCGAGTCTCAGCAGTTATTACACCTTCTATCTGATGCACAAATTCGGTTTATCTGTGCAAAACGCCCAGTTCCACCTGTTCGCCTTCTTATTTGCTGTGGCCGCAGGTACGGTAATTGGCGGGCCGGTGGGCGATAAGATTGGCCGTAAATACGTTATCTGGGGGTCAATTCTCGGCGTTGCGCCATTCACCCTTCTCCTGCCTTACGCTTCACTGTACTGGACTGGGATCTTGACCGTGATTATCGGCTTTATTCTGGCCTCTGCGTTTTCCGCGATTCTGGTTTATGCGCAAGAGTTGATGCCAGGACGTATCGGTATGGTGTCCGGGTTATTCTTCGGTTTCGCCTTTGGGATGGGCGGCCTGGGCGCTGCAGTACTCGGCTTGATAGCCGACCATTCAAGTATCGAGTTAGTCTACAAAATATGCGCTTTCCTACCACTCCTCGGCATATTGACCATATTCCTGCCTGACTATCGCCATAAGTCATAGTTATACGGGCCAGAGAGTTCCTCTGGCCCTGCACTTCCCGCACGTTTCTCAATGTCTTTTTGATATTAACCTTGTTAAAACCCCTTCCTGCACCCACTTTTATCTAAATGCGCTTTTTCTTATAAATTCACTTATTTAACCCCCACGTCGATTAAAAAATTGTCATAAACTAAAAATAGAGTACTGGAACTGATTACCCACGAAAGGAGACGGAATGCATCACGCCACCCCGCTTATCACCACCATTGTCGGAGGCCTTGTTTTAGCCTTTTTACTCGGTATGCTCGCCCATAAACTGCGTATATCGCCGCTGGTGGGTTACTTATTAGCTGGGGTTTTAGCCGGGCCTTTTACACCAGGTTTTGTTGCAGATACCAAACTTGCACCGGAATTGGCTGAACTGGGCGTTATTTTGCTGATGTTTGGTGTCGGTCTGCATTTCTCCTTAAAGGATTTGATGGCGGTAAAGGCCATCGCCATCCCCGGCGCTATCGCCCAGATTGGTGTGGCGACGCTATTGGGAATGGCGCTTTCATCGCTGATGGGCTGGTCGTTGATGACCGGTATCGTGTTCGGCCTGTGTCTTTCCACTGCCAGTACTGTAGTGTTGCTGCGCGCACTTGAAGAACGGCAATTAATTGACAGCCAGCGTGGGCAAATCGCCATTGGCTGGCTGATTGTTGAAGATCTGGTGATGGTGTTAACGCTGGTTCTGCTGCCAGCTGTAGCGGGAATGCAGGTACAAGGCGACGTCGGCTTTGCGACTTTGGCGCTGGATATGGGGCTGACCATCGGCAAAGTGGTGGCATTTATCGCGATTATGCTGATTGTTGGCCGCCGTCTGGTACCGTGGATTCTGGCGCGAAGTGCCGCTACGGGTTCACGCGAGCTGTTTACGCTCGCCGTTCTGGCGCTGGCACTTGGTATCGCCTTTGGCGCCGTCGAGCTGTTTGATGTGTCATTTGCGCTGGGTGCGTTCTTTGCCGGAATGGTGCTCAATGAATCTGAACTGAGCCATCGTGCCGCCCATGACACGCTGCCGCTGCGCGACGCTTTCGCGGTACTGTTTTTTGTCTCAGTCGGCATGTTGTTCGACCCGATGATTCTGATTCAGGAACCGCTCGCGGTGCTCGGCACCGTTGCTATCATCATCTTTGGTAAATCAGTGGCCGCCTTCTTCCTGGTGCGCCTGTTTGGTCACTCACAACGTACCGCATTAACCATCGCCACAAGCCTTGCGCAGATTGGTGAGTTCGCCTTTATCCTTGCGGGCCTGGGAATGGCGCTGAATTTGTTGCCACAGACCGGACAAAACCTAGTGCTGGCTGGTGCGATTTTGTCGATTATGCTCAATCCAATATTGTTTGCAGTGCTTGAGCGCTATCTCGCAAAAACCGAAACCCTGGAAGAACAAACCCTGGAGGAAGTCATCGAGGACGAGAAGCAGATCCCGGTGGATATTTGTAATCACGCCCTGCTGGTTGGTTTTGGGCGCGTAGGGAGCCTGCTGGGTGAGAAATTAATGGCTCAGGGGATTCCGCTAGTGGTGATTGAGACGTCCCGCAGCCGGGTTGATGAGTTGCGCGAACGCGGGATCCGTGCGGTGTTGGGGAATGCAGCCAACGAAGAGATCATGAATCTCGCCCATCTTGATTGCGCTCGTTGGCTGTTGTTGACCATTCCGAATGGTTACGAGGCAGGGGAAATTGTCGCGACTGCACGCACGAAATACCCGGACATCGAGATCATTGCCCGCGCACATTATGATGATGAGGTGGATTACATCACCGAGCGTGGCGCAAATCAGGTCGTGATGGGTGAGCGTGAAATCGCCAATACGATGATGGGGATGTTGGAAGGTTAGACCGCTCAGTAAATAGTCATGGGAAATGTAATTAGAGTGGGTCTAACCCACTCTAATTTAATTGCGCAAGGCGACGGGCTGCGTTTTCCACACCATTAAAGATTGCATCACTAATATGCTCAGGGAATGTTTCAGGAAGCAATTCTCTTGCCTGCTTGAGCACTTCCGGTGTCTTTAGGTAAAACTCCTCAATCAGCTCCGCCATTCGGGACTCGCTAAAACCACACTTTTTAGCTGTTGCCAGGAAATGGCGTGGAAAGATCATATTCCATTCGTATTTTTTTCCTTTCCCTGTTGAAGCCAGAGCCATTGCCATTTTGATATCCTGCTTCGCAAGACCACGCCCACCAATAAGTGGATAACAGGACATAATGTCGTATAGCGGCGTCAGGCAGTATCCCCCACCCGGCATAATCGAGACGGAATAGTTTTTTGCGTGGCCGTCACTCGCAGCCAATAACCAGAAAAGAATATGGCTACGCATAAAGTTATCGCGATCTTTTTCAGCATGATCGGAACCCAATAAGAACTTCATAATTACAGAAATCCCGGGACCACCGTCGCTTTCATATTTTTTGGTTGATGGAATCCCTAGCGCCTGGCAAATATCTTCCTGTGGCAAACGGGCAATCCAGCTATTATGACTAACAAAACGACGATCAAAGCGTTTTACCACTAACGCTTTAGTATTCTGGGTTGTCACGATGTCACAATCTGCGACCTCCAACCCGTATAGTCTCGCCAATAACATACTGAGCCATTCATTTTCGACGCTATCACGAAGATCCAATGTAAAGCTATGCCCCTGGATTTCTCCAACTGGCAATTTGAATATATGGGTAGTCGGTGTAATACCTTTAGGTAATTGCCAGCAATCCTGATAGCGAAGTAACGCCGTCTTCTCTTGTGCCCCCGCAATTGAAATACGAAAATCACGCATTTCTTGTTGAAGGTAACGGGAGTTACTCAAATAGCCAGTCAGAATGCTGTCGAGTTCTTCTCCATCAAGTACCTCGCCATCTATTTTTTCTATATTCTGAATAGCCTCTTCTGGCGGTTGTAGTATTAATGCACCTACGCAATCCCTGCCAATTTCATATAATAAATCAAATGGTTGAATCGAATTCGCCTGATAGCGACTCGCAATCCGCTCGCGGATTTCGCGGCTATCAGGTAACAAATTATCAAAAAAGTTAAAAACAACTTCACCCAGATATTCTGTCGCTCGCAGCGGCATGGAAAGTGATATTGGACGGGCGCCGCTAGTTTTTAGCCAGCTATCGTCATACTGAAAAAAATTAGCGCCGTTATCCTCTTGCCTCAACTTCCCAACCAGGTATCCATTCATAAACACCGACAAACTTTTCATCTACCACTCCTCTTTCCATGTCTCAGCACGACCTTGTGTTGTTTTCGGCTCAATATGGAGCTCCATATTCATGGAAGATAGAATTTTAAACAGGGTCTCGATTTGCGTTTTAGCAGGATTTTTTTCGAATTTTGAGATCGTATCCTGCCGTAAACCTACTTTCGCAGCCAACATTTCCTGCGTTTGCTTTTCCTGTTTGCGAGTATCTTTCAGGAAAATGGCTAACTGTTCTGGAGAAGTAATTTTCATTATGCGACTTACCCCTTTTACCGGCACTAGCGTGTAAAATCTGTTTTACCGGCGCTAACGTGTAAAAAAGGCTGGTAAGTTTTGCTTACCAGCCTTCTGATCATTGCTGCACCAAAGTTTTAGCGCTCCCAATACGACTCTTCGAGGCTATCTTCGCGCTCAGGCAAACCACGCGTCAGGCGCGGAGAGTGCTGGTTAAGCACCTGATAACTCACACGGTTCGCGTATTTACACACTTGTGCCAAAGACGAATAGGTCAACCATGTGGACTGGTGTTTGCTGGAATTTGGCACGTTAGAACGGTGATAATTATTCGCCGTAATATCGTGTAGCAACGCCGCCAGCGCACCATCGCCCGCACCATTGGTATTCATGATTTTCTCAGGTCCGCCCATATATGGCGCGATATGCGAGAAAATACGCATCGGGTTCTGGCAATCTTTATGACGCATGGCACGGCTAAATTCGTACTGGTTAAATTCAGCGATCGCCCCCGGTAACAGAGGATGTTGCGTGGTGCGTTTAGCGGACTCTTCAGTAAAGGCCGCCATGTACAACCCGACCGGCCCGGCGGTACATAATACTAAATCAACCCAATCCAGCGCCTTATCAGCCGCCAGCAGTGGATCATTTTCACCCGTCAGCGCCAGCCCTTCTTCTTCGTTCATCGCCAGAATCGAGACATGCTCTTTCAGAAATGTCTGCCACCACTCTGGGTTTTCGGCGATAACGTATTTGGTGCCAAGCGTAAGCACCACCGGTACGTTGTACTTTTTCGCGTAAGCGATAGCCTGCATGGTCGCTTCCGGCATGGGCTCGCCATCCTTGCAACGCACCAAATATGAGGTCAACACCAACGCAGACGCACCGGCAATCACCTCTTCAGGAATACTGTCGGCACGTAACTGGTTCATATGACCTGGGCTAATAGCGAAGGTACGTTCGCCCTGCTCGCCAATCAGCGTAAAGCAGCGACCAATAGCACCGTTCACACCTTGCAGGTAGTTAAGGTCAGTACGGCTGGAGGTATTGCACAGGTAACGGTAGGCGTAGCTTCCGATTTCGATATTGCTGCACATCACGCCCAGTAAAACAGAGCGGTCATCGGCTAAAACCGAATAGTTGTGCATAGTGTTACCAATGGTGCCGCCGGCAAACTGATGAGTAATCAGAGCTTTTTGCACCAGTTCCTGATATAGCGCTTCGGCCACATCGTCTTCAATGACCAGTGAATGGCCAAAACTCAAACCGTAACGATGAACAAACTCGTCATCCACTTTGGCTTCGATATCCACCAGCGTTTGGTCGATCCCGACAATCCAGGAGGTGCCAGTTTCATTTTCAGGCTGAACCTGTTGCAGTAAAGGATCACGTGCGCTAACCGGGAAATAGTGTTTGGATTTTCGTTTGCCGGGAAATTTCATGATGTTGTTCGGAGTTTGCTAATCAGGCCGGAAATGGTAGCACATTAACGGCCATAAGCGGGATCAGCGATATTTATCTACCAGATTCACCATCATTGCGATGTGTGCCGGGTCGTCGTTCAAGGCAGGAATATACTCATACTTGGCGCCGCCCGCCTCAATGAACACTTCGCGGTTTTGCACCGCCATCTCCTCTAAAGTTTCGAGGCAATCGGCTGAGAAACCCGGGCACATCACCTGAATATGTTTTACGCCCTTCTCCGCCAGCATTTTCAGCGTTTCGTCGGTATAAGGCATCAGCCACGGTTCGCGACCAAAACGTGACTGATAGGTCATCATCACTTTTTCTGGCGGCAGTTCGAGGGCTGAAAGCAGCTCTCGCGTGGTATCGCGGCAGCGCTGCGGGTAATCATCACCTTCGTTGGCAAAACGCTGCGGGATCCCGTGATAGGAAAGCAGCAAAATATCAGGCTCGCCGTGCTGAGCGAATGAGTGTTTGACCGAGGCCACCAGCGCATTGATGTAGGAGGTGTCATCGGCATAGTCACGAATCAGGGAAATCGACGGCAGCGAACGGTAGTGGGCAAAAATACGGCCTAATTCATCCCAGACTGCAGCGACGGTGGAGCACGAAAATTGTGGATACAGCGGCAGCACGACGATGTGGTCAACGTTGTGGGATAAAAGTTCGTCCACGGCACTTTTCAATGACGGCGAACCATAGCTCATACCCAGTGCAACGGGCGTCCCCGGTAATTGCGCGGCAAGTGCAGCTTGCTGACGACGGCTATACACCAGCAGCGGCGAGCCTTCGTCCATCCAGACAGACTGATACAGCTTTGCCACACGTGAGGATCGTAGCGGTAAAATCACGCCGCGTAGCAGCGGCCACCAGATCAAACGCGGGGTATCAACGACGCGTCTGTCGCTGAGAAACTGACGCAAATAGCGTTTTACCGCCGCCGGAGTGGGGGCATCAGGTGTACCAAGGTTTGCCAGTAAAATACCCACTTTTTCCTGATTCATTTCCACTCCTTATCAACAAATTGCTGATAATTGTATCGTAAAAGTGCCCCAGGAGAACCGATTACAGCGAAAGGGTAAAATTAGGGCAAAAAAATACCAGGAACATGTCCTGGTATTTTTATATACCCAAAAGATTTCGAGGTGCAGGACAAAAGGCTTTGCCGAGTAATGCAGCTAACACACCTGCAACTTGAAAGATGACGGGTATAATTAGCCGAGGATTTTTGCCAGCTCTGCGCTAACTTCGGCCACTTTACGGGTGCCGTCGATTTTCGTGTATTTGGTGTTACCCGCTGCCGCTTCTTTGCTGTAGTAAGAGATCAGCGGAGCAGTCATCTGATGGTATTCCACCAGGCGTTTACGCACGGTTTCTTCCTGATCATCTTTACGGGTGGTCAGCTCTTCGCCCGTCGCATCGTCTTTACCTTCAACTTTTGGTGGATTGAAGGTGACGTGGTAAACGCGACCAGACGGCGCATGTACGCGGCGACCCACAATACGTTCAACAATCAGTTCGTCCGGTACGGCGAATTCCAGAACCACGTCCACATTGATACCCGCTTCTTTCATGGCATCAGCTTGTGGAATAGTGCGAGGGAAGCCATCAAGCAGGAAACCGTTACGGCAGTCTTCCTGGGTGATGCGTTCTTTTACCAACGCAATGACCAGTTCATCTGTAACCAGTTTTCCGGCATCCATGATGTCTTTTGCTTGTTTACCCAGCTCAGAGCCAGATTTTACTGCAGCACGCAGCATGTCACCGGTGGAGATTTGCGGAATGCCATATTTCTCCATGATGAACTGAGCCTGAGTTCCTTTACCTGCGCCCGGAGCGCCAAGCAGAATAATACGCATTGCGTAATTCCCCATTCGTTTGGATTTTTGTGTATTTATACGTGAAGCGATGACCTTATCATTAAAGGTGTATTAACCTCAAGAAAGCCAAGCGCGAGAAGGTGTCATAAAGAGAAAAATAGGTGACTGGCGGATAGGCAAATGCGCTATCCGCCATAAAGATTACGAAACGAGCAACTGATTCATACGGCGAATAAATAGGTTTGGATCTTCCAAAGTGCCACGTTCAGCTAACAGCGCCTGGTCGAGCAGTAATTCGACCCATTCGCCGAACTGTGCTTCATCCTGAGTATCCGCAACGCGTTTAACCAGACCGTGATCCGGGTTCAGCTCGAAGATGTACTTCACTTCTGGCACTTCCTGGCCCGCGGCGGCAAACAATTTCGCCATTTGCGTGCTCATGTCGTTGCTGTCAGTGGTCACGATAGCTGGCGTATCGGTCAAACGGTGCGTCAGACGCACTTCTTTCACTCGCTCACCCAGCAGGGTTTTCACGCGATCAACGAACGGCTCAAGCGCTTTTTCAGCTTCTTTCGCTTCCGGTGTCTCTTCGTCAGCCAGTTTTTCCAGCGTCTCGTCGGTCTTGCTGACTGACTGGAAGACTTTACCGTCGAATTCAGTCAGGTAGCTCATCATCCACTCATCAATGCGGTCAGAAAGCAGCAGAACTTCGATGCCTTTCTTACGCAGCAACTCGAGGTGCGGGCTGCTCTTCGCCGCCGCATAACTGTCGGCAGTGATGTAGTAAATCTTCTCCTGGCCTTCTTTCATGCGTGAGACGTACTCTTCCAGCGACACGGTTTGTGCAGCGGAATCAGTGTGCGTCGTCGCAAAGCGCAGCAGTTTAGCGATAGCTTCCTGGTTTGCGTTATCTTCAGCCGGGCCTTCTTTAAGCACCAGACCGAAGTTTTTCCAGAAGGACTGGTATTTTTCGTTGTCGTCTTTCGCCAGTTTTTCCAACATCTGCAATACGCGTTTCGTCAACGCACTACGCAGGTTCTGGGTCACACGGCTGTCTTGCAGAATTTCACGCGACACGTTCAGAGGCAGATCGTTGGAATCTATCAGGCCGCGAACAAAGCGCAGGTAGTTCGGCATGAACTGTTCTGCTTCGTCCATGATGAACACGCGTTGCACGTACAGTTTCAGGCCGTGTTTATGGTCGCGATTCCACATATCCCACGGTGCCTGGGATGGGATGTACAGCAGGCTGGTGTACTCTTGTTTCCCTTCGACGCGGTTGTGGCTATAGGCCAGCGGGTCGGTGAAATCATGAGCCACGTGCTTGTAGAATTCGTTGTACTCTTCGTCTTTAATTTCAGACTTGTTGCGGGTCCACAGCGCCTGGGCTTTGTTGATTTTTTCCCAGCCGAGGAGAGTTTCGCCATCTTTCTCTTCACGGGTTTCAATCTCAACCGGCAGAGCAATGTGATCGGAATATTTACCGATGACAGAGCGCACACGCCAGTCGTCCAGGAACTCGTCTTCGCCTTCGCGCAGGTGCAAGGTAATTTCGGTGCCGCGGTCCGCTTTGGTGATATCCGCAACAGTATATTCGCCCGCCCCTTCTGATTCCCAGAATACGCCTTGATCCGCAGGAACACCGGCCGCACGAGTCCGTACGGTCACTTTGTCCGCCACAATAAACGCGGAGTAGAAGCCCACACCAAACTGGCCGATAAGCTGGCTGTCTTTCGCCTGGTCAGAACCCATGGATTCAAGGAAAGATTTGGTGCCAGATTTTGCAATGGTGCCGAGATGATCAATCGCTTCGTCGCGCGTCATACCGATGCCGTTATCGGCAATCGTCAGGGTGCGTTTTTCTTTATCAAAAGAGACACGCACACGCAGCTCGCCGTCGCCTTCGTAAAGGTCAGCGTGAGACAGCGCACGGAAGCGCAATTTGTCTGCCGCATCGGAGGCGTTGGAGATCAGCTCACGCAGGAAAATTTCTTTATTCGAGTAGAGGGAGTGGATCATCAGGTGCAGAAGTTGTTTCACTTCAGACTGGAAGCCACGGGTCTCTTGTCCTTTCATGGTCATTGATACCTCAACAAAATCAAAATACGCAGGGGATGAAAACGCTGAAGGTGATATGAGGTTGGAAAAGAGATTTTCAAGCGGGAAAAGAGATTCTTCCTTTCTTTACCCTAAATAATGGGAGTTGCATCAAGGCGGCAAACTCAAGAACCCCCAGGCGCTTAATCAAGTAAGTGACTGGGGTGAGAGACAAATCTGCCGGGAGCAGATTTGAACGCTGCTTGCTGCGGCCCCGAAGGAGTGAGGCTCACGGATGAGCAGAATAGTGCAGCCAACGCAGATGCAGCTTCAAGTATGACGGGTAAATTAAAAATTAATCTTGTGGCGTCCTGCTAAAGAGTGCGAAAGCGTCGTGCCATCGACCATTTCCAGCTCGCCACCCACCGGTACACCGTGCGCGATACGGCTGGCATCTACACCATATTGCCCACACAATTCGGCGATGTAGTTTGCGGTGGCTTCACCTTCAACCGTCGGGTTGGTCGCAAGGATGAGCTCTTTGATGGTCTCGCTTTCCAGCCGTTGTTCAAGCCTGTCGAGACCGATGTCCTGCGGGCCAATACCGTCCAAAGGAGAAAGGTGCCCCATCAGCACAAAATAGCGCCCAGAAAACTGGCCGGTCGCTTCAATAGCGTGAATATCCGCTGGGGTTTCTACTACGCAAATCTGGCCATTTTCCCGACGACGCGGGTTGGAGCAAATAGCGCAGACTTCTTGTTCGGTAAACGTACGGCAATCCGCACAGTGCCCAATTTCGGACATTGCGCGCGTTAATGCTTGAGCCAGACGCATCCCACCACTGCGGTCACGTTGCAGTAGCGCAAACGCCATACGTTGGGCAGACTTCGGGCCAACACCTGGCAGGCAGCGCAGGGATTCCATAAGGGCAGTAAGTAAAGGACTGGTTTGCATCGCTCAGACTTCTGAAAAAAGAGTGGGACATAGCCTAACATTAGCCCGGAGCAAGGGGATAGAAAAAGATATTCCCCCTGCGCGATGTCTCGCAAAGGGGGAAATATATTAAGCGCGCTGGGAGTCGAGTTGCTCTTGATTACTCACCACATCTTGCGCTTTCTGGTAGCTTTCCATCAGCAAGCCGTACTCAATGAATACGCCGCCCCACAGATTTGCCCAGTCCATCGCATCGTCGCGATTCCAGGTATGCTGGATTTCAGCAACAACCGCTGCGGTATCCATCGGCACCACTCCAGCCTGAACCACTCGCGCCAAAGTCACTTCCTGCGCCATTTTGGAATAAGTGCCTGAAGCATCAATCACCGCAAAGACTTTGAAACCTTCCGCCACCGCACTGATGGCC
Source organism: Buttiauxella sp. (assembly GCF_035271705.1). GTDB lineage: Bacteria > Pseudomonadota > Gammaproteobacteria > Enterobacterales > Enterobacteriaceae > Buttiauxella. The sequence goes on along the minus strand of NZ_DATERI010000090.1, from coordinate 139 downwards.
GGGAACGCCATGCACACGCTGGTCACGGTACCGGCAATAATCAGAGTTTTGCGACCTGTCGCTTTAACAGCGGCGACGAAATCCGGATTGTCCCAGGCGTTGATTTCGCCTTTACGCGGCACATATTGCGCATGGGGAG
>NZ_DATERI010000089.1:0-22332 GCF_035271705.1 Buttiauxella sp. | reverse complement strand
TTCCACGTCAGCCCTGGTACCCTGAAAAATGACAATCATGCGCTGTCGATGTTTCTTCAGACCAATAACCTTGAGGTGCAAAGTGTTCACCGACAAGGTTCCCGGCTTCAAGGGGATGAAATCTCGCTGCGTATCGCAATTTGTCTCACCATTCTGAAAACCGTTGAGATTGGCGAAGATAACCAACTGGTACAGCATTCCGCTAACGAACCAATGAATCGTTCGATTGCCTGTCAGTTTTTGCAGCAGTGCAACAGGGAAATCCGTCATGCAGCGGACATTTACCACCAACGTATCGCTCCACGCCTGACGTTGGGTTATAACGGTAAGAAATACTTTCTGGTGTATATGAGCATTGCCCTACAGCGAATAGGACGTGGGCATTATATTACTGACACCCGCGCGCTGGATTTCGTCACAGCGATGGATTTCAGTCTACTGGCATCACCTGCTGAAAACCGCTTTCTTGATTTGTTGCTTTCCTCGCTGACCTTCACCTGGCGGCCTTTTACCTTGTATGACGTGCCGCTTATCAACAAGGTAAGGCAATTTAGTCAGGCTATTGCGCCTTTGCTTCAGGCGACCATTAATAACCAACAGCCCTGGTTCAGTGAGATATATCAGTTTATTTATTCGGCCATCGTGCAGAACAAATTCAATCTGTGGTTTGAGGATAAAAAACTGCGCCATGTGCGGGAGCACTACCCGGCGCTGTATCAGGGTGTATGTGTGGAGGTGCGGGAAATCGAACAAGCCTGGGCGGTCAATTTTTCACCGGTGCATATTGCGACACTGGTGCTGATCCTGAAGAAATACGAATTGCAGAATCGCTTGCATGATGAGACAAAAAAACGGGTCGTAATAGTCACTAACTCATCGGAAAGTAAAGTCGGTTATTTTAAAGAAGTGCTTAAGTCATGGTTTCATATTGATATCGTGGCAAGCGTAAACATTAATGAATTACATCAGCTACAGGATATACCTTTCGATTTACTGTTAACATTTACCAATAAGATTTCCAGTTATCTGCGTTATTATCAGCTCGATTACGTCAAAGTGAATTTTCATCTGACACAAGATGATATTTCAACATTGAGCCAGATGGGGCTTTCACGGGCGAAGAAAAAAATCGCTATTGGGACGTTTATCGAAGAGAGCAGGAACCTGACTGACAGCGAGCTTCGACAGTATCTGGAAACTCGCTACCCAGAAATCTTTATCTGACATCGGGTAAAGGCTGGAGTACTCCGCGACACCACACGTGAGTCAGATTTAACACCTGATCAAGACAGATAATATCCGCGTCTTTCCCCGCTGCCAGACTGCCTTTGCGCGATGCGACGCCAGCCAGTACCGCGGGGTTATGACACGCAATTTGGGCCACCGATTCCAAACCTTTTTCCAGACGTCCCACGATATTTTTCACTGAATCCAGGAAATTCATTTCCAGTCCCGATACCACCGGCCAGTCATCCGGAGAGACTCGTTGGCACTCGCCATTGCGCGCAGTGATTTCCAGTTTTCCCTGACGAATGCGAAACGTTTCCTGACGCAAGTAGTGATGAAATTCGTAACCTTCTGGAAAATCAGCATATCCCATGCAATCACTCATTAGCACCAGCCGTCGATCCCCTTTCAGGCGATAGAGGATGTCAAACGCCTCGGGTTTAATCGTGATCCCACTCTGCTTTGCCACTTCTGCGTACACGTCCGGGTAATACATCAGCGCCCCCACGACACCCAACTCGCGGTGATGAAAACCGCGCATCGCGCTGAAAGCATGGGTGAAATGCATCAGACCGGCGTCAATCGCGGCCGTTATCTGATCAAATGTGGCATCGGTATGTCCGGCTGAGACAGTAATGCCTTTACGGTGTAAATGGTGGATAAAGGGCAGGGCGCTATCCAGTTCCGGCGCAAGCGTGACCAGCCGTATGTGCCCTCTTGCAAGTGCATTAAATTGCTCAAAACCTTCAATAGACGGGGACTGCAGGCAATCAGCCCGCTGCATTCCCAAATGCTTCGGGCTGATCCACGGCCCTTCCATATGCACGCCGAGGACTTCCGCTCCGTCCGATGGTGTCGCTGCTTCAAGATATTCTGCGGCAGCGACTAAAGATGATTGCAGAAAATCGTGAGGCATGGTGCCGGAAGTCGCCAGATAAGAAGTGACGCCACTACTGACTAAATCACGGCTCATGTTGACCAGCGAGGCATTATCACCTTTGTAGGCGAACGAGCCGCGCCCCCAGCCATGCACATGAATGTCCACAAATCCGGGCATCAGATAGCTGCTACCATAATCCAGGCTAGGGCCGAACCAGCTATCTTCAATGCCAAGAATAGTGCCGTTCTCAATCAGCAAATACCCTGCACGAATGCCGTCGGGAGTAATAATATTTGCTGATTTCAGAGCCGTGACGTCACTCATTGGTCACTCCTTTCTGGCAAAAACGGTGTTAGCCAGTTCTTCTGCCAAAACTGCGCAAAGCCCGGTATAGGCTGCCGGATCAAGCAATTCGCCAATTTCAGCATCACTGAAGTTGTCGCGTATAACCGGCTCGTTGCGGAGCACGCTGGCATAATCCAACCCTTCATGGGTACTGCGCATCGCCATGGTGTATACCAGTTCATGCGCCGGATCTTTCCCTAACCGTTCAACCAGACTCATCATGATTTTTTCACTGTTGATCAAACCCTGCGTCAACATCACGTTGCGCTGCATCCGGGATTTATCAATGATCAGTGTGCGGGTCAGTTCTTCAGCGCGTAGAACGATTTCTGCCATCAACTCAATACTTTCTTGCAGGTTGGCATCGAAGATGAAATAGGCAGAACTATCGGCCTCAAACGGACGCGGGCAGACGTACAAAGACGATGTCATGACCGCGTACAGTCGCTGGGCGTTCGCAATAATACCCTTCGCCAGTTTCGGGTTCACTTTTTGCGGCATGGTACTGCTGCCGACAGTGCCTTTGGCAAACGCCTCTGACACTTCACCAAACTCTTCACTGGATGTCTGATAAACCTCTTCGGCAATTTTATGGAAGGTCGTTGCCAGAAGGCATAAATTGCTGATGTATTCGGCGCGATAAACCCGTGCATTACGGGAAGGAACGCGCATTGGGTGCATATTCAGGGCTTCTGCTACCAGATCTTGCACTTGGCGCCCCGGTTCTCCGGTGGCGTGGAAAGCGCCAACGGCACCGCCCATCATCACGGTAAATACGCGCTTTTCCGCTTCTTGCATCCGTTCAACAGCACCGAGAAGCTCGTAAATCCACACTGACACTTTATAACCGTATGTAATGGGAAGGGCATGTTTACCGTGCGTGCGTCCCGCCATCAAGGTGTCTTTGTGTTGCAATGCGAGTCTTGCCAGGTTCTCAAGCGTGGCATCCACAAAAGTCATCAGCTTCTGGTGAAATTGTTTCACCAGTAAGAGATGCGCCGTTTGTTGGATGTTTTGTGTTGTTACCCCGTAGTGCACATATTTGCCGCTCTCTTCATCGCAAGCCTTGACCAGCACTTTAATCACAGGGACAAATCCGTGCCCAATTTCCCTAAGCAAGCGCTCGACTTCTGCCAGGTCAATACGTTCAAGCTGACAGTTATCGGCGATATTTTTTGCCGCTCCAGCAGGAATAATGCCGACTTTAGCTTGTGCCGTAGCCAGTGCTGCCTCCACATCAAGCCAGGACTGAACCCGGGCTTCGTGGGTAAATAAGGCTTTCATTCCTTTGTCATCAATGGTTTTACTTTTTGAATCATAAAGTGCGCGCATGGTTATCTCTCCGGGTTGGCCAGGGCATCGTCAACTGCGTTGCGGACGAACTCAACATGGGGGCCAAAAACAACATGAATATGGTTACTGGATGGAATAAAGGTTCCCAGCGCTCCCGCTTCTTTCAGAATCGCCATATCCAGTTTCTTTTGATCGACAAGATCGATACGCAGGCGGGATACACAGTTCTCGACGCGTTTAACATTGCTTTTGCCTCCGAGACCTTCCACTACCAGTGCCGCGACTTTGTCATATTCTTTATTATTCAAGAGGGTGCTATCGCCCATATCACTTTCTCTGCCCGGCGTTTTAATGTCGAATTTGCGGATGGCGAAGCGGAAGACAAAGTAGAACACCACAAAGTTAACGATGCCCAGAAGAACGAGATTTAGCCACTGAGTGTGTTCATACATCAGACCAAAGATGCCAAAGTCAAAAATAGTGCCACGAATATAGCCCACGGAAACATCAAGCATCTGAAGTGGGATCGTCAACAGACCACACAAGACGGCGTAAACAATGAACAGCTTAGGCGCAATAAACAGGAAGGAGAATTCCAATGGTTCGGTGACATTCCCGAGTACCGCTGTTAATACCACGGTCAGGATCATACCTTTGGCGAATTTTCTGTTCTTCATGTGGGCCATGTGGTACATCGCAAGGCCGATTGCTGGAACACGGAATAACGTTGTCAGCATTTGCGAAGATGCCAGATAGCTAGTCAGTGTTGGCATAAATTCTTTCCATGCCGGATGGTTTGGTCCTAATTCAAAAAGAATTTTATTCATTGCCGGTAAAATACCGACATAAGTTTGTCCATCAATTAAGTAGGTGCCTCCAGCCGCGGTAAAGCGAACCGTAGAGCTTAAAACATGGTGTAAACCAAAGGGAATTAATAGACGATTGAGGGTCATGTATATCCCGGCACCAATATTCGGCGCCATCAGAATCGTCGAAAGACTGTTCATTCCAGCGGTAAACAGATCCCAGATAAAGGGAATAGCCAAACCAACAGGGATAGTAAAAGCAATAGATAAAATGGCAACGGACTTTTTACCGCTGAAAAAGGCAAAGGCCAGCGGCAACTGTAAGCGGTAATATTTATCTGTCACTTTTGCCGCCAGTAAACCGGCGATGATACCGCCCAGTGCCTCGATCTTCAGCGTCTGGATCCCCAGTACCATTCCTTGCCCAACCAGCGATAAATCACCTTTCGCCAGCTGCCCTGCCAATTTTAAGTGCACATGCATTGAAATTAACAAAGTGAGGTAAGCCACTACTGAGGCAAAAACTGCGATACCTTTTTCTTTTTTCGACATGCCATAGGCAACACCCATCGCAAATAATAGTGGGATATTCTGGAATACCACACTGCTTATTAAACCCAGCGATGAGAGCAGATCTTTAAAAAGGGCGTTACCTAAAAAAGGTAACTTTTCAATCATATAATTCTGGCCCAGCGCGCTACAAATGCCCATAACCATACCGACAGGTGCCAGCACAGCAATAGGTAATAGCAACGATCGCCCGAATGTTTGTATTTCATTCTTAAAATTAGCGTTCATTGACTTATCCTGAAGAGTTGTCCTACCTATATGAGACACGTTATATGCATGAGTGAGCAAGGCCAAAAACTGGGCTATATCAGGCGCAAGATTTGCCCCTAAAATAAGTGACATACATCACGTTTATCGAGTGTTTGACAGCGGTTTACCGGCGTGGTTGATTTGCCTGAAACTGGCTTTATGGTAGAGAGGGCGTCCTTCACATCACTCATTAACGGCCCCCTTTATCAGTGGAAGCCGTTAACGTATCAGGCTGAGTTCTGCCTTATGGATGAGTACTATTTGTAGAGGGTTGCTGTTCCGTATATCTGGCCATCAAAGTCACGTTCAGAATTTATCGTATAACCTGTCGCACCTTTAAGGGTGGCTTCTTTACTCAGAAATGCCTCTACATCATCAGCGGAATCTCCCCACGCATTGATAGTCCCTATCGTTTGCTGATGAGTCGTTGCTGGTGCTAACTCTTTGGCTGGCGTAACTGTGGTTGCAGCTAGGGTCACTATCGGAAGTGCCATCAGTGCCGCAACGACAGAGAAACGCAGTAATCTCTTCATCATCACATCCTCGTATGCCTCAAGCTACTGAGAGCTCAAAATCTATCGGCACTTTAAAGTGTAGGTGCAAGGAGAAGGTCAATAGTGAAGAAATTATGGATTTGTTCTCACTTTTAAATACAATAATTATATAAATCAAATGCCAGCGCGGTATGTCATATCAATGATCTGTTGCTGATTATCTGGTCGTGTTTCGCAGACAAAGGAATTTTTTGATGACTAAAGTTAAATCTTTGACCGCAGTATGTGGAGCAATACTTGCCGCTGTGATGTTAGTCGGGTGTGTCGGTTCGGCGACCGAGGAAAGTACCGGGAATTATATTGATGACTCGGCGGTTACCGCACGAGTTAAATCTGCATTACTGACTGAAAAATCACTGAAATCTTCAGCAATAAGTGTCGAAACCTTCAAAGGTCGCGTTCAGCTAAGTGGTTTTCTTTCATCCACTGCTGAAGTGAATAAAGCTGTATCTGTCACCAAAGCAGTGAAGGGCGTAAAAACCGTCGCAAACGACCTGATCGTGAAGTGATTTTGCCGTCCTGATGTAAGGCGCAAACGCGCCTTACAGTCCAACGCTATCAATGCGTGAAGCCTGTCAGAAGTTATAACCCATCTTCAAGTAAACCCCCTGATTGTCATCCTTACCCTTCGCATACTCGAGGTTGACGACGATACCTGCTTCGGGTTTAAGCAAATACTGGACACCCGCACCCCATGCCGGGTAGATATTGTCACTGTCGCCACAATTCAACTGCTGGCCATTGGTCGAGTCACCATACAGGCAGGCGGCACCGACGAAGGCCGTCGCCGTCCAGCGATCCGCTAACTTGTAGCGTTCTTCTACTTCTATCGAAGACATGTGTTGCGCCAGGTATTCCCCTGGGGTGTAACCCCGTAGATAAACAGGTGAATAGGCCCCGACCGGTGCATCACTGGAAAACTGGTGGCGGCTACGGACCGCAAAGACGTTATCGTCCCCGTGTTCCCAGTAACCACGGTAATCGACGCGGTAGATATTAAAGTCCTGCTCGCCACCTAAGTTTTCCCGATAAGCCATATTGTTGATATTGAGATACCAACCTTTTGTCGCTTTGAAGTCGCTGTCCCGTGAATCGTGCATCACAACGGCACCCAGCCCACCGGATTTGTAGCCTACCAGTCCCATTTCGTCGAGGATTTCATCGGAAGCCGGATCATTCCCCTGCAACTCATAATTGGAATAGGCTCCCTGAGCCCCGAGGAACCAGTCACCTTCAACGCGATAGAGGTAGCGTAAAAAGGCGAAACTGTAATTGTCGTTCGTTTCCAGTGGCTTGCCCGAACCCAGATAGTTGTCGTAATCATTGTTGATATTACCCACCATCACACCGCCAAGAATGCGGTGGTGATCCTCACCAAAAGACGTTCTGGCGAAGGCGTTAGCAATAAGGGAATCTGACGTCGTGTATTTGGCAGAAACACCGAACATTGAAGGTCGCGACTTCTCATCAAAGCGGTGCATATATCCCACCATCATGCCCGCAGCCGTATCAAGCTTAGGGCTGGAACTGAACAGCGGAACAAACAGCCACGGAGAGGGGGCAGCACTGTTTTCTTTTTTCTCAGCACTCTCTTCCTGGCTTGTTGCGGCCATGTCTTTTTTCGTATCAGCAGTGGAAGTCTCTGCGGCAGTGGCGGGTAATACGACTAACGACAGGGCGAGGGTTAAGCCAGTAAAGCGAGTGGGGGTAGACATGAAAACACGAACTCCGGGTGAGATAAAACATTCAGCTTGCGAACATCCAGTGAGAAAGATCGCTGAAAGGGTATGACTGAACAAACAAGGAGATGAAATTTAAATTTAATTTAAACTATGTGCAATTTGAATTTAATTTAAATTTAATTTAAATTTCAGTTTGATTTCATAATTGTTTCCGACGGATTTTAATGCTTTAGGGCTAAGAGGTTGAAGTATGGGCAGAATATCTCGCAGTGATGGCGCTATTACTCGCGCCAGGATCCTGGAAGCTGCAGGCACATTGATAGCCCAACAGGGTTATGCCCAGACGACGAACAAAGAAATTGCCAGAGTGGCTGAAGTTGATTTAGCGGCTATTAACTACCACTTCAATGGGCGCGAAGGCCTTTATCTTGCCGTGTTGTCTGAGGCTCATCACTATTATCTCGATGGTGCTGAACTACAGGCGCTGGCAGACAGCCCACTGACTTCGGAAGAAAAGCTGGAAGCGTTCCTGGAAATTTGTCTCCCCCGTTTGAACGAAAAGCAAAGCTGGCATTGCCGAGTGTATACCCGGGAGCTGCTTTCACCCTCGTCGTTGTTTAATGATTTTATGCAAACTGAAGGTGCAGGCAAGCGCCAGGCTATGCATAAACTGATCAGCCAGATTGCTGGATTAGCGGAAGACGATCCGCTCGTTTTACCCTGTTTGTTGAGTATTGTCGGCCCCTGCATGATGTTGATGGTGTCAGGGCGGTTCACATTCAGCTCGTTAAATGGCCTGGCAGAAACGATGAGCCGTGCTGAGCTGGTTGCGTATTTTAAACAGTTTTCGCTGGCAGGGCTCAGTACACTTAAGAAGGGGGGTAATTAAAGGGGAAACATCCTGAGGCATAAGTTGATTCATGAGACTGTTTCTTTATGAAATGATTTATTTACCCCTTTGTTTATCAGGTTATTCTATTTTTTACATCAATGAACTCATATCGCAATGACCCAATTTCTGGCCATTGCGATAACAAATACTTAATTTTCAATCTGGCTGGCAATGTGTACTGGTAGAGTATTAGTACTTCACATCGCGCGCTGCATCGCGGCCATCTTGTTTATTTTCGCGGTGATCCTGGCGGCAATCGGCATTACCGAATACACCCTGGCGACAGTCTTGCTTGGCTTGACGTGAATCCTGGCGAGTATCCTGACGGATATCACGAGCGTCACGGCGTTCAGTCGCCTGCTGGGTTGCCTGCACAGGGATTGCAGTCATCAGGGTGGATACTGTAAGTAACATCAATACAGATTTCTTCATGGTAAAACCTCAAAATAGGGAATCACGCCAGTATGGGGACTCTAAATTTAAAAAAACATCACATAATTCCCAATGGCTGATCTAAAAACGAGTGCGCAATTAATAACGTGTATTAATTAGTTCAGCATTTTGGGGGGTGGATATTCTTATCAAATGATATTAACAATGCTTTAGTTATTTTGTGTAATAAAAAATAAAATAATTATTGCGTGTGGATTTATATTACATATTGGTCTACGCAGTTATAATTATCTTCGTCAACGGTGGGACGAATCCCACCGTTATGCCTGCTACTGCTGGTAACGTGGGGCGGGAATACCGGTTCTTGAGGAATCGAAAATCGCCAGTCTTGCAGATTCATAAGCTTCCCATAACGCTAAATCGTGCAACGGTGGCACGGTGACGTCTTCGCCCTGGTCTAACCCCGCAAGTGCCGCATCCACCATATTTTCTGTCGTCATGATGCTATCGGGCGGCAAATGATCCATTGATACACCGGATACCTCCCAGATTTCCGTTGCCGTTACCGCAGGCAATACTGCTTGAATACGGACATTGCTGCCGAGAATCTCTTGCTGTAAACCACGGGTGAAATTCAGTACATAACCTTTTGTCCCGCTGTACACGGCGCTGCCCGCGATAGCATGAAGGGAAACGACCGACGCGATGTTAATAATGGTGCCGCTATTTTGGGCCTGGAAACGGGAGAGGGCGGCGAGGCTAAGGCGAGTCAGCGCAGTGATGTTCAACATAATATCTGCTTGATGTAACTCAGCACTGCCCGCAGTGAAAGGGGCGAGGTGGGCGGTACCCGCATTATTGACCAACACACTTACCCGCTCATTGCTGCGCAACGCTTCTTCAACCACCTGAATCCCTTCATCACGAGCCAAGTCCGCAGGCAAGGTTTGCACTGTAATACCGTATGCCGATTCAAGCTTCGCGGCCAGTTCGCGCAGGCGCTCTTCACGGCGGGCAACCAATAACAAATCATAACCGCGAGCGGCGAAACGCTCGGCATAAACCGCGCCAATACCGGAAGATGCGCCAGTAATTACTGCAACTGAAGAAGATGTTGTCATGGTGAAGCCTCGTCGATGAAAGATGAATTGTGGTTTTATAATGAAACTTTATTAAAGGTAGATGTAATGGTTTTATAATGCAACCAAGTTGAGTGGGATTTTTTCGTTTTGCATTTTGGAAAGGGAGTTTTCAGGTGGGGAAGCGGTGGATGTCGCAGATGCTAATCCACCAGACTATTGATTTACGTAGGCCAGATAAACGTAACGTCATCCGACATTAACGTGACGCCACAGGGACATCAGGGCGCTGGGCAACAACCTCATCAGGCGTAAGCACGCGGCCATCTTGCGCTTGCAGCATCAATTTGCGTAGCGGCTGATGGAGTTCGTCATCCACCAGAACGCTGCATTTTTCATGGCTATCATACAAATAATCGCCACCCCACTGAGCCAGCGCCACCAGCACGGTTTGCAGCGCACGCCCCTTTTCTGTCAGCACATACTCATGCCACGCGCTGCCGTCGGCTGCCGGGCGCATGGTCAAAATATCTTGTTCCACCAGTTGCTTAAGGCGCTGAGTCAGCATGTTTTTGGCGATGCCGAGGTTTTTTTGGAACTCACCAAAACGTGTCAGGCCATTTAAAGCATCGCGCACGATAAGCAGCGACCACCAGTCACCGATAATATCCAGTGAGCGTGCAACCGGGCAGACACTGCCTTCCATACTTTTGCGTTTCATTGAGCCTCCATTGGCAAATGGCCAGATAGTTTTATTATAAAACCTATTGCCAGGGTTGAGTAGCTTTCCTTTCTTTGTTGCCCCGTTTTGCGATCGACCCAAAAGGCGACATCGTTTTTTTCTGCCAAACTGAATTTCGCACTGATGTGCAATAACATCTTGAGGATGAAGAGATGAATAAAAAAACGATCGCAGCTTTACTGGCAATGGCTTCCTTCGCACCTGCGTTGGCGCAAGCTGAAACCTCGCCGCAGGGTTACCAGCTCGAACAAGTTTTATTAATGAGCCGCCATAACTTGCGCGCACCACTGGCCAATAATGGCAGCGTGCTGGAACAATCCACCGCGCAATCCTGGCCGGAGTGGGATGTTCCCGGCGGCCAACTCACGACCAAAGGCGGCGTGCTGGAAGTTTACATGGGGCATTACCTGCGCGAGTGGCTTGCCGAGCAGGGTTTAGTGAAAAGCGGCGAATGCCCAACGCCACAAAGCGTATACGCATACGCCAACAGCTTGCAGCGTACCGTCGCAACCGCGCAGTTCTTTATCACGGGCGCGTTTCCTGGATGTGATATTCCCGTCCATCATCAGGAAAAAATGGGCACCATGGATCCGACCTTTAATCCAGTCATCACCAATGATTCACCGGAATTTAAACAAGCCGCCTTGAAGGCGATGGAAACCCAACGCGAGCACTACAAACTCGACGACAGCTATCAGCTTCTTGAACAAATCGTTGGCTTCAAAGACTCACCGAGCTGTAAAGAAAAACAGAAGTGCGATTTAACCGCCGAGAAAGATAAATTTAGTGCCAATGCCACGGAAGAACCGGGTGTCAGCGGCTCGCTAAAAGTGGGTAATTCGCTGGTCGATGCCTTTACCTTGCAATATTACGAAGGTTTCCCGCTGGATAATGTTGCCTGGGGGAAAATCATAACTGACCAGCAATGGAAGGTATTATCGCAGTTGAAAAATGGCTATCAGGATACGTTGTTTACCTCGCCACAAGTGGCACGCAATGTCGCAGCACCGTTGATTAAATATATTCAAAAAGCCCTGACAGGGAATGAAGACAAAGGGCCGAAAGTGACCTTGCTGGTGGGGCATGATTCTAATATTGCGTCCATGCTCACGGCACTGGATTTCAAACCTTATCAATTACCTGGGCAATATGAACGCACACCCATCGGTGGGAAAATCATGTTCCAGCGTTGGCATGATGCCAGCACCAATCGTGATTTGATGAAAGTGGAATACGTTTATCAAAGCAGCGAGCAACTGCGCAAAGCGGATGTCTTAAGCCTGCAACAACCACCGCAGAGAGTGACGCTGCAACTCAATGGTTGCCCGACTGATACGAATGGTTATTGCCCGTGGGATAAATTTACTGAGGTGTTAACGCAGACGGTAAAGCAGGTGAAATAGATTGATGATAAATACCCGAAATAATTCGAGTGGCATCGCGGCGGTGAGTGAACGCATCCCTATGAGCTTAATAAACTAAGTGATTTGGGTAAGTGATTAGGGTAAGTGAGCGAAGCCAACAAAGAGGCCATTTGAAGGATGAAGGGTATTCCCCCGCCATCGGCGGGGGAAACTATTTAGACGTTTCTCCGCTCGATGGTTTGCTCACCCCAAAACAGCGAGTCTTTATCGGTTTTATCAAATGCCAGCGACAGCACTTCATCGCTCCCATTCTCCCAAATTTTCTCCGCCATTTTTTCGTCGTATTTCGCCACTTCAAAAATAGCTTCTGCTATTTCAGGAGAGGTGTTCCTTAAACTCGCCCACTCCCCAACATGATGAACTTTGGATTGTTGATTCTGCATGTTCTCCTCCGTTAACCGTTTAATTTAACTGCTAAACCTGCGACGTACTCGCCCTGGTAACGAGCAATAGACAACTCGACCTGGCTTGGTTGGCGCGAACCGTCGGCACCGGCAATTGTCGTGGCACCGTACGGCGTCCCGCCGCGAACTTGTGAAACATCAAACAATTCTTGCGCTGCGTAACCGATAGGCACAATCACCATCCCGTGGTGCGCAAGAGTTGTCCATGTTGATGAAATCGTGTGCTCCTGGCCACCGCCAGTGCCGGTAGAACTAAACACGCTGGCAAGCTTGCCGTGCAGACCGCCAGAAGCCCAAAGGCCGCCGGTCTGATCAAGGAAGGTGCGCATCTGGCCGGACATATTGCCAAAGCGAGTGGGAGTACCAAAAATGATTGCGTCGTAATCGCCAAGCTCTTGGGGTGTGGCTTGCGCAGCATTTTGCGTTTTACCCCCGGCTTTTAAGAATGCTTCTGCTGACATGGTTTCCGGGACCCGCTTAACCGTCACCTCCACACCATTAACTTTCTGCGCACCCTCTGCCACAGCGTGTGCCATGGTTTCGATATGTCCATACATTGAGTAATAAAGCACCAGCACTTTAGCCATTTCGCATCACTCCCACTTTTACGCAGCGATTTGCTGCACTCACTAAAGATATGTGCTGTGGCTCAGACTGCAAATACCCCGTCAACCTTCAAGTTGCCTCATTGTTGGCAGCACTCCCTTGCCGCTGCGATGCAACTCGAATTATTGAGGGGTAGATATGAATAATGTCGCATTACGTCACATTTTCATTGAGTGATTATTTCATTAAAAATAAGAATATCTTATGAATCAAGCGGCGAAAAAATCACCCATTCTGGCGATTACATGTTGCAAAATATTACGATTAACTGGTCAATTGGCCTGACTACACTAAGCTTAGACCCACGCGGTAGTCATACTCGTCATACTTCAAACCACAGGGGGGTTGCCTGCACTCACTTACCCGTATCACTTACTTATGTAAGCTCATCGGGATAAGTTCCTTGGCCGCCTACCTGTGACTCGAATGATTTAGAGTATGTTCATTCTGCGCGGTGAAAGATTATTCTTTGACTGAATGCAATATGATGACTTAACTATTTCACCAATCCGGAGGTTAGAAATGGCAAACCATCGTGGTGGTTCAGGTAATTTCGCTGAAGACCGTGAAAGAGCATCAGAAGCAGGTCGTAAAGGTGGCCAGCATAGTGGTGGGAACTTCAAGAATGACCCGCAACGCGCCTCAGTAGCAGGCCAAAAAGGGGGCAAAAATAGTCACGGCAAAGGCAGCAGTAAGTAAGCCAGCCAAGCTTTCGCAATTCGCTAAGTTGTCCGAAATATACCCAAAATAATTCGAGATGCAGGAAGGCGGCAATCGAGAAAGTCCCGATGAGCTTACTCAAGTAAGAGTTTCGGGTGAGCGAGAACAGCCAACGCATTTGCAACTTGAAGTATGAAAGGTATCGCTGATTGCCATCCCCACCGCCGGTTACGACCGGCGGTTTTTATTTGCATGTCCCCATTGCGGCATGTTCCGCCTGTAAGCAAACTAGTGGCCTTCATTGTCATGCTCGAAATTGTCCTGGTACTCACATGTCAGCCTTATTGCGCCGTTACCCATTTTCCGTAAAACCTCAAGAAGCCATTTTGATCCTCATCACCATGTTTTGGGGAGGGACTTTCCTTGCGGTGCAATACGCCATGACCATGAGCGGGCCGTTTTTCTTCGTTGGATTACGCTTTGCCACTGCAGCACTGGCGGTGGCGCTACTTTCGCTTAAAACTTTACGCGGCCTCACCTGGCTTGAAGTGAAAGCCGGTGTGTATATCGGCATTTCGATTGCTATCGGTTACAGCCTGCAAACCTGGGGTTTGCAGAGCATCCCTAGCAGCAAATCGGCATTTATCACCGCGATGTATGTTCCGCTGGTCCCCGTGTTGCAATGGGTTTGTCTGGGCAAAATGCCGGGGATAATGTCCTGGATTGGCGTTGCGCTTGCCTTTATCGGCCTTATTTTCCTCGCAGGGCCTGATGAGACATCACTCACGCTGGGGGCGGGTGAAATCATCACGCTCATCAGCGCGTTGGCGATTGCCGCAGAGATCATTCTGATTAGTGCCTGGGCTGGAAAAGTCGATATTAAGCGCGTGACCATTGTGCAGCTTGCTACCGCCTCGATTGTGGCGTTTGTCACCATGATCCCGGCAGGCGAAAGTACCCCGACATTTACCCCGGGTTTGTGGGGCATCGCGCTGGGGTTAGGTATTTTTAGCGCCATTATTCAAGTGACGATGAACTGGGCGCAACGCAGCGTTTCACCCACCCGTGCGACGTTGATTTATACCGGAGAGCCGGTGTGGGCCGGGATTTTCGGGCGTTTGGCCGGTGAGCGATTACCGCTGCTGGCATTGTTAGGCGGTGCGTTGATTGTGTTAGGCGTTTTGGTGAGTGAGCTGAAACTCAAACGAAAGAAACAGGCACCGCTACCGGTGCCTGATAATGAATTACACCGTCAGGAATCCTGAGGCACCACTGCGCTGTCGCTAACAATCTGTGGGCGGCGGCTCAAAATGGCATTCAGAATAATGGCGCCAAACGTCGCCGTCCCAATGCCACCCAGCGTGAAACCACCCAACGATAAGGCAAAATCACCTGCGCCCAATACCAGCGTCACCGCCACCATAATCAGGTTACTGTTCTGGCTTAAATCAACGTGGTTCTGCACCCAAATCCTGGCACCCGCCACCGCAATCAAACCAAACACCACGATTGACGCCCCGCCAATGACGGGGGCAGGAATGGTGTGAATCAACGCACCAAACTTCGGTGAAAAGCCCAGTAACATCGCAATGCCAGAGGCTGCCACAAACACCAGCGTTGAATAGACTTTTGTCACCGCCATTACGCCAATATTCTCGGCATAAGTGGTCACTCCGCTGCCGCCTACCGAGCCGGAAAGCATGGTTGCCAGGCCATCACCGACAAACGCTTTACCGATGTAAGGGTCCATGTTTTTACCGGTCATCCCGGCGACGGCTTTTAAGTGCCCGAGGTTTTCTGCGACCAGAATCACCGCCACAGGCGCAATAAACATCATGGCCTGCACGTTAAACGTAGGTGTCGTGATTTGCGGCATCCCAAACCAGGCTGCGGCATTGAAAAGCGTGAAATCGACCGGTTTTCCGAAACCAAAACCATTGGCCAGCACCGCATAAATGACACAGGCGAGAATCAAGCCAATCAGAATCAGCAGACGCTGAATCATGCCACGGGTAAACACTGCAACCAGCCCGATACACAGCACGGTCATCACCGCCATCCAGCTATCAAAGCTGCTTGCGGAGACGCCGCGTACCGCAATCGGTGCCAGATTCAGGCCGATGGCCATCACCACGGCGCCGGTCACCACTGGCGGCATTAACCGTTCAATCCAGCGTGTTCCTGACTTCATCACCACAAAACCAATCAACGTATACACCAGGCCACAGGCGATAATTCCACCGAGCGCCAGGCTGAGATGTGGGTTCAGCCCCTGGCCATTAAACCCGGTCACCGCAATGACCACCCCGACAAACGCCGCACTTGAACCTAAATAACTCGGTACTCGTCCTCCCGTCACCAGGAAGAACAGCAGGGTGCCGACGCCTGACATCAAAATCGACAAGTTAGGATCAAGCCCCATCAGCAGCGGCATCAACACCGTCGCACCAAACATCGCTACTGCGTGCTGCACACCCATGACCAGCGTCTGGCCGAGTGGCAGGGTTTCATCGGGCCCTACGACACCGCCTTCTGTTACCGCAGATTTTTTTTGCCATTGTGGAAACCAGGTATTCGCCATAATTATCTCCAGGAGATTGTGTTTCGGCTAACAGGCAGGCCGCATCAGTTGGTGGTAGCCACGGTCAAACCACACCAGGCCATGGGTTTCGTCATTACGTTCAAGTGAGACTAATTCACAAAATAAGATGTCATGGGTGCCCACGCTCACGACCTGGCTAATGCGGCAGTCGAAGGACACAATGGCACCTTCGAGTTGCGGGCAGCCCGTGGCACCGTGATGCCAGTTCGCCGCACTGAAGCGTTCGGTCATTGCTGTTTTGCCGCCAAATAAATTGGAGAGTGCTTCGTGCCCTGCACCCAACGTGTTGACGCACAGCGCCTGGTTGCGGCTGAAAATAGGCCACACCGAGGCACTACGGTTGAGGCAAACCAGCAACGTCGGCGGACTGTCGGTGACGCTACAAACCGCCGAAGCGGTAAATCCGGCACGCCCCGCTGGGCCATCGGTGGTGACGATATTAACCGCCGCGCCCAGGCACGACATCGCATCGCGAAAGACTTGTTTTTCGATCATCTTCACTCCTCAGGCCAGACGGCATGCATCTTCAAACGCTAAACGAGGTAAGCGGCTATGGGCTTTTTCCGGATCGCCATAACCGATGTTAATCAGCAAATTGCTTTTCCAACCGCTGGCTGCGAAAAATTCCGCATCGACTTTTTCACGGTCAAAACCAGACATCGGCCCGGTGTCTAAACCGATCGCCCGACAGGCGGAAATCAAATACGCGGCCTGCATCGAGCTATTACGAAACGCGGTTTCTTCCGCCAGTGCCGGGCTTGAGGTAAACCACGCGCGGGCGTCGGCGTAAGGAAACAGCGAGGGCAACTGTTCGTAGAATGCCGGATCCCACGCCACAATGGCGGTGACTGGCGCACTCATGGTTTTGTCGATATTGCCGGATGACAGCGCCGGTTTCAGACGGGCTTTGGCGTCACTGCTGCGTACAAACAAAAAACGCGCGGGTGAACAGTTGGCCGAGGTCGGGCCAAGACGCAACAGTTGATAAATTTCGCTAAGTTGCGCATCACTCACCGGTTTATCCAGCCACGTGCTGTGTGTACGTGCGCCAGTGAACAGGGTTTCCAGTGCCTCGGAAGTTACGGCATGAGTCATACAATTTCCTTGTGCAAAACGGATTCGGTGGCGTGCAGTGCGCTAAGCGCCCCAGTCAACATGAGGTTAAATTCACTCGCCGCCGTGACGTTGCAGGCGTGCCCGCCCCACGGCAGGATTTCCAGCACGGCTTGTGGCAGCGCGTTGTGTAGCTCCACCGAACAATTCCACGGCACCAGCAAATCGTCCCGGGAACAAATCACCAATACGGGCTGGCGGATATGAGCGGCAGTCGCGCAAAAATCTGCGGCTTTTAACGCATTCAGGCGGCGGGTGAGATTTTCTTGCCCCTGAAAATGTGCGTTGTGCAGCGCTTCTTCCGCTTCCAGTTGTGGCTGATTGGCAGCCATCCACTCTGCTGGATAGAGAAACAGCGGTTGAGCCTGTAAATATGCGGCGGGGCCGCTATCTCGCAGGAGCGTTTCACGCACCGAAAAGCAGCGCCGCGTGTGGGCATGGAGCTGCAACCATCCATTGATTATCGCCAGCACATTGATGGACTCGGGGAAGTCCAGCGCCAGTTGCATGGCGACCAGGCCACCCAACGCATGCCCCAGCACGCTGTATTGGGTAAGGCCGTGTTGCAGCATGGCGGTGTGAATCTCGTGCGCCATATCCGTAAGAGAGTAATCAGCGGGCAGTAGTTGCTGGTTCACACCCGTACCACGCTGGTCATACACCACCAGTTGGTAGTGTTCAGCCAACGCTGCACGTTGTGGCAACCAGTAACTGCCGGTGCCCCCAAGTCCTGCAATCAGCAGTAAAACCGGGGCGTTGGGGAAGGGGGCGCGAGCCAGTTCAATCTGCATACGCTACTTCCCAACATGTGCAACGGTGGCGATTTCAACCAGTGCGTCCGGTTTTACCAGGCCGCACTGGATACAAAACCGTGCGGGTTTGTCCCCCGGGAAAAACTCCGCGTACACCTCGTTGACTGCGGCGTAGTGGCTCCAGTCAGTAATGAAAATCGAGTTAAAGGTGACGTCGTCCATGGTGCCGCCAGCAGTTTCAATCACCGACTTTATGGTTTCCAGCACATGGCGTGTTTGGGCTTTTGCATCGCCGACGTACACCACATTGTTCTGTTTATCGAACGGCAGGGTACCGGAAACATACACGATCCCATCGGCCAGCGTACCCGGTACAAACGGGGCAATCGGTGTGCTGGTGCCTGGGGGAATAATGACGGATTTTGGCATCTGTGGCTCCTTATCAGGCGATACGCGCAAGTGATTGAGGCTGCAAGGACTGGCAAAATGTGCCGACGTCGCTCACCCATCCAAAGAATGTTTCGATATTGAATAATGCGGCTTGCTGCACAAAAGCAGGCCCCGCCTGATGGGTGGCATCGGCGAGCACTACGCCAAAATATTCGAGGAAAAAGCCGTCGCGCAGCGTCGATTCCACGCAGACATTGGTGGCGATACCGGTAAATACCAGGTGGCGAATCCCACGTGAACGCAGAATGCTATCCAGTTGGGTGTTAAAGAAGCCGCTGTAACGGGGTTTGGGTAACACAATGTCGCCCGCCTGGGGGACGAGTTCGTCCACCAGTTGGTAATCCCAACCGCCCTTTGCCAGCAATGTGCCCTGTAATTCTGGCTGCTTGCGCATGGTTTTTAGCGCATTAGATTTATGGAAATTTGGTGAGCCTGGCCCGCCTGCTTCAACGTATTCGCTGTCCCAACCGTTCTGGAACCAGACAATCAATATGCCCGCTTCACGGGCAGCGGCCACGGCAGTTTTGATGTTGCTGATAACCGGTTGTGTAGCTGAGACATCAAATCCGGCCAGATCGAGATAACCCCCTTTGCTGGCATAGGCATTTTGCATATCCACCACGATGAGCGCGGTTTGTTCAACGCCGAAGGTAATGGCTTCGGGGCGTGCATCGAGCGTGATGTTTTTCATTACGCCACCTCACGCGTTGTTGGCGAAAGGTGTGCACGCGATTGCATCAGCGGCTGGATTTTTTCACCAAATGCTTCGATACCCACTAAGAAGTCATCGAAAGTCAGCAACACACCTTCGGTGCCTGGTACCGTCGCGACTTCGTCCAGCAGACGGGCGACCGTGGCATAAGAGCCGACCAATGTGCCCATATTGATATTCACCGCTGAGGTCGGATCCGCCATTTGGCGCACATTGGTATGGGTACCTGAGCGTGTGTCTTTCTGGCTTTGTTCAGTCAGCCACGCCAGAGCCTCTTCGTCAGCGCCAGCTTTGTAGTGTTCCCATTTGGCACGCGCCGCTTCATCGGTTTCATCGGCAATAACCATAAACAGCACGTACGAACCCACATCTCGGCCGGTTTTTTCGGCGGCTTCAATCATGCGAGCGGCGGTCGGTGCGAAGGCCGTTGGCGTATTCACCCCTTTGCCAAAGCAGAAGTTGTAGTCGGCATATTCGGCAGAGAAGGCCATTCCCGCGTCACTTTGTCCGGCACAAATCATTTTTACCGGGGTGGCGGGTCGTGGGCTTAAACGGCAGTCATTCATGGTGAAGAACTCGCCTTGCAAATCACTTTTCCCGGTCCCCCACAAATCGCGCAGCACCGTGGCGTATTCGGCAAGGTAGTCATAGCGACGGGCGAAATATTCGTCACCTGGCCAAATGCCCATCTGCTCGTATTCCGGTTTTTGCCAGCCGGTCACCAGATTGACACCAAAGCGTCCTGGTGCGATGGAGTCAATGGTGGATGCCATGCGTGCCACAATCGCGGGTGGCAGAGTGAGTGTGGCGGCGGTGGCATAGATTTGAATTTTGGACGTCACCGCCGCAAGCCCTGCCATCAGGCTGAAGGATTCCAGGTTGTGATCCCAGAATTCTGTTTTGCCACCAAAGCCACGCAGCTTAATCATCGAGAGGGCAAAGTCGAAATCGTAGTGTTCCGCTTTTTGCACAATCGCTTTGTTCAGCTCAAAAGTGGGCATGTATTGCGGCGCGTTAGTGGAAATTAACCAGCCGTTGTTACCGATAGGGACGAATACACCAATTTTCATCACAAGCCTCTCAATACAGGTGGTTTACCCATCATCCTTCAAGCCGCAGCGGTGTTGGCTGCAGATGCTCGCCCCAGTCACTTACTCAAGTAAGCTCCCGGGGACAATCGTCCTTGCCGCCTTGCTACAACTCGAATGCTAATGGTCATGGATAGCGTTGTTTTCCATTGTGTCTTTGCAAGCCTGATGCCAAGTTGTAAAAGTTATTTGTTATCATGGTGTTATAACTTGGTTGCGCTTTTGATGATGTTAAAACCAGACTGGTTGGTCAAAACTGGTGCACAGAAAACAGGCATTCTTGCGCGTTCAAGGTGCAATTTGTGTGCAAACTGATCGTTGTCGCAGGTGGGTTTTGTTATGCTGTGGGCAAAACGGCATGCATGAAGGAAAGGCGCATGGCACAAGGTGTGGCAGCAACGAAAGAGACCGGACGGCGTGTCCGCGCGGTGGCGGCGAAAAAGCAGGCTATTCTGGCGGCAGGTCTGGAATTTTTCTCCCAATATGGCATTCACGGCACCAGTATCGAACAGGTGGCGGAACGTGCTGAAGTCTCTAAAACTAACCTTCTGTATTATTTCCCCTCAAAAGAAGCGCTCTATATTGCGGTGCTTAAGCAGATTTTGGATATCTGGCTCGCCCCCCTACGCGCGTTTCGTGAAGATTTACAGCCGCTGGTGGCCATTAGCGAATACATCCGCCTGAAGCTTGAAGTTTCCCGCGATTATCCGCAGGCCTCGCGCTTGTTCTGCCTGGAAATGCTGCAAGGTGCGCCGCTGCTAAAAGAGGAATTGTCCGGAGATTTGAAAATTCTGGTCGATGATAAATCGGCGATCATTGCCGGTTGGGTCGCCAGTGGCAAACTGGCGGCGGTCGATCCTCACCATCTGATTTTTATGCTGTGGGCAACCACGCAACACTACGCAGACTTTGCAAGCCAGGTTGAGGCAGTTGCAGGCAATAATTTACAAGACGAAGAATTTTTCCGCCGCACCGTAGAAAACGTGCAGCGGATGATTATTGAAGGGATTCGGGTTCGTTAACTAGCGCGGTGGGAAAACGCAGCTGACATCGCCTTCTTCACACTGCAGTGTGCTTTTCAACAGCTCAGTGCGTTCGCGGGTTTTGTCAGCCATGCACTGGGCATGAACCATTGGCGCGACGGTTGCTTCGTCTGCCCCGGATGTTAAGAAAGCACAATCCGCGTCGCGATAAGAAATCCAGGCATTTTGCGCCGTTTTTAACTTGGGTTTTTGTTTGTCGGTGGCGAGTTTCATTGCCTCCTGGTAAGCCTGATTGAGCAAGTCATCCTGCTTTTTGTACTCGTTACCGTAGCATTCGTTGAGCCCAGCCTGCGAGGTGGCGGAGTCACAACTGTCGGCCAGTACGTTTGCGCTCAGCAACAGGCCAGAAATAAGTAAACAAACGCGCTTCATCGTCATTCCTCGAATAAAAAAGGCTCCCAAAAAGGAGCCTGTTTAGCTTAGTGAAATCCTAGCCGATTGTCATCAGACTGGCATTCCCCCCGGCTGCTGCGGTGTTCACGCTCAGTGAACGTTCAACATACAAACGCTCCAGTAACAGATTGGTTTCACCGCGCGCAAAGCCTTGCACCGACACGATTGCGCCATCACGGGCGGCGACTTTTTCACACAGCGCCCGCAGTTGGTCGGAATCACCGTGGTAAATCACTGCATCAAATAGCTGGCCGAGCAGCGTCTCTTCTTTGGCAAAATCGATGTGCTGTTGCACCCGAGCAGGAAGCGTTTTTGCCAGTTCACGATGTAGCTTGTCATCGGCCCATAGCGCACGGCTGCCAACACTGGTCAC
>NZ_DATERI010000088.1:0-3973 GCF_035271705.1 Buttiauxella sp. | reverse complement strand
GGGTTTTCTTGGTGGCTACCGGTTGCTTCCAACAACTGGCTTTCAAACATGCCGAAAACCACGCGGCCGATGTTTGCCCAGTACGCCGTTCCTGCACACATGCAGCAAGGTTCGACGGCGGTATACAGCGTGCATTGCCAGAGATAATCGGCCGGGAAATTCGTCGCGGCAACCCGCGCCAGGGTCGATTCCGCGTGGTTTACGGTGTCAATATTACATTGCTCAAGCAACACGGTTTCGTTATCGGGCGCCACTAACAATGCACCAAATGGGTGATGCCCCAGCGCAATGGCTCGTTGTGCCACTGCATTGGAACGGCGCAAGTGACGTAAAATCTGCTCTTTACTCGGCGTTGGCCCACGTTTTACTGACATATTCCTCTCCTTCCTTATTTCGCGTCGATGCTCCACGGGAACAGCCGTTTTTGCAGCCAGCTCACCAGACCGTACAACGTCAAACTGCACACCACCAGCAAGAACAGGCTGGCGAAAGCCAGTGGGATTTTGAACGATGAAGTGCTGAATAAAATCAAGTAACCCAACCCTTGATCAGCGGCGACAAACTCCGCTACCACCGCACCGATAATTGATAAGGTAATGGCCACTTTCAGCGCACTAAAAATATATGGCACCGCGTAAGGCATGCGGATTTGCCAGTATTCGCGGTTGCGCGGCGCACGCAGAGTTTTCGAAAGTTCAAGCAATTCAGCCGGCACCGAAGTCATCCCGGTCGCGGTGGAAATCACCAGCGGGAAGAAAGAAATCAGCGTGGTGATCACCACGCGCGGCAACATGCCGGAGCCGAGTGTGACGACAATAATTGGTGCAATCGCGACCACCGGCGTTGACTGAATAACAATCAGCCACGGCAGCACCAGGCGGGCGAGTAATTTTGAACTGACAATGGCTATCGCCAGCGGCAGCGCAATCACAATGGCTAACAAGAAACCGTTCAGCGCCACACTCAGTGTTGCCAGGGTGTGCGTCAGCCAGCGCCCGATATCCAACGTACTCACTGAGCCAAAAATGGCTAACGGCGACGGCAGAATAAACACAGGAATGGCGAACAGCCGACACGCACCTTCCCATAGAGCAATGGCGACAATCAGCGCCAGCAGTGCGATGTATCGTTCCAGAAACGCTTTCATGCAGGCTCCTTGCGGCGGCTAAAGACTTTGTTGCGGATCTGGGCCGTCAACTCATGGAACAGCGGGTGATTCAGCGTTTCTTCATCCCGTGGGCGAGCTAATGGCACATCAATAATTTCACTCACCCGGCCTGGGCGTGCGCTCATCACCACAATGCGGTCCGACAGCAGCAAGGCTTCCTGAATCGAGTGGGTAACAAACAGCACCGTTTTTGGGCGTTCGTTCCAGATGCGCATTAACTCAAAGCTCATTTCATCGCGCGTCAGGGAATCGAGTGCGGAAAACGGTTCGTCCATCAACAAAATTTCCGGGTCATGCAGCAACGAACGAGCGATGGAAACGCGTTGCTGCATCCCACCCGATAACTCCGCTGGGCGCTTACCGGCAAACTGCGTCAGTCCGGTCATCGCAAGCAACTCATGTCCGCGTGCAATGTCTTTGGCATCGACGCGGCCATATTTGTGTTTCATGGGAAAAGTGATGTTATCCAGCACGTTAAGCCACGGCAGCAGCGTCGGTTTCTGGAACACAAAACCCATTTCATCACGCGGTTCAGTCACCGGCTTGCCATACACAGAAATCGTGCCGCTGCTCGGTTTTAGCAGCCCGGCAATCAAACGCAAAATGGTCGATTTCCCGCAGCCTGACGGGCCAATAAACGAGACAAACTCATGGCGGCGTAGCGTCAGGTTCACTTCCTCAAGCGCAGTAACCTGGGTGCCATCTGCGGATATAAATGTCTGATTTACATTACTCAACTCGATTACAGGCTGCATAGCATTCCCTTATTTAGCAAGATAACTACGGTCGACCAGTGTTTCCGGATTGACTTTATCAAGCGGATATTTCATCGATTTCGCCACCCATTCCCACGTGTGCTTTAGCAAAGTGGGGTCGAATTGCCCCAGCCCATCACGCTGGCTAATTTCGTTGATGATAAGCGGCTTTGTCACGTTGAAATCGGCTTCTAACATTGCGACATCAGCTTCTGGCACCATCGCTTTTTGGTCAGCGGCGGCTTTGTCAGGATGCGCAAGGCTAAACTCGATAGATTTTTTAGAAGCACGCACGAAACGTGCGACCACATCCGGCTTGTCTTTGATGAGCTTATCGGAGGCAAAGAACGACAAGCCATAGCCATCAAGACCGTAGTCAGTCCACGCCAGTTCGAGCGATTTTTTGCCAACCTGAGTCAGCGTGGCTTCAATACTTGGACGGTTGGTTGACCACACTACCACGCCATCAACTCGCCCTTGCGCCAGCATCGGCACCAGCGTGCCTGGGTCAGCTTTGATCTGTTTTACGCTGTCCGGGTCAACGCCGTTGCTTTCCAACATGATGGGTAACAGCGCATTTGATGCAGAAAACGTTGGGATGCCCAGCGTTTTACCTTTCAGGCTTTTCATATCGGTGACGCCACTGCCCTGCCAGGAGTAAATCGCGTCCGGCTGTTTTGAGTAGATGCTCATGATGGCTTTCACCGGAATACCGCCTTCCGCCTGCGCCATCATCAAAGACGCAATCCCACCGGTGCCAACATCAGCCGCGCCAGAGGCAATTTTGGTCAGGGTATCGCTGCTGCCTCGGCCAGGTAGAATAGTGACATCCAGCCCTTCTTCGGCATAAAACCCTTCCTGTACGCCGACAAACACAAAGGCTTTATCGCCGCCGTTCGGCATCCAGTCGAGTTGCAATTTGAGTTTATCCACGGCGCTCGCATGCGCACTTGCCAGAACCAGGGCTACAGCAGTTGTAAGATGAATGACACGCATGCTTATCTCCTCAAAGGTGGTCAGATTTGCCCGGTGGGCAGTTGTGAAACTTTTGTCACAACAGTTAGAAACTTTTGTTTCAAACATACGAGGAGCAAGGTCAAAAGTTAAAATAGGAAAATCTTATATACCTATTAAAAAGCAGGTATTTACGCAGGAATGGTATCGGTGTTCTTTATTCTCACGGGCTTCGGGTATACCGTGTTGGGCATCAGAAACATCTCAACCGAAACACTCGGTTCAAAGAATGAGGATTTACTATGAAAGCAGTCGTACTTGAACAAGTTGAAGGCCAGACTCACGCAGAGGTCAAACAAATCTCTGCTCCGGCCGAAGACCTGGGAAATGTGCTGGTTGATGTTGAGTGGTCAAGCCTGAACTATAAAGATGCGCTGGCGATCACCGGGACCGGGAAAATCATCCGCAACTTCCCGATGGTGCCAGGTATTGATTTCGCTGGTCGCGTAAGTGTTAGCAGCGATGCCGCGTTTAGTGCGGGCCAGGAAGTGGTGTTGACCGGTTGGGGCGTGGGCGAAAACCATTGGGGTGGCCTTGCCGAGCAGGCACGTGTGAAAGCCGAATGGTTGGTGCCATTACCGGCGGGGCTAACCGCACGCAAAGCGATGATCGTCGGCACCGCAGGCTTGACCGCCATGTTATGCGTGATGGCTCTTGAAGATGCGGGCATTACGCCTGCCAGTGGTGAAGTGGTGGTGACCGGTGCCAGCGGTGGCGTCGGCAGCACGGCAATCGCCCTGCTCCATGCTCTGGGTTACCAGGTTGTAGCGGTGTCAGGACGTGCGTCCACGCACGACTATTTGCGCCAATTGGGTGCCAGCCGCATTCTGCCACGCAGTGAGTTTGCCGAAACGCGTCCACTGGAAAAACAAGTATGGGCTGGCGCGGTTGATACTGTGGGTGGCAATGTCCTTGCCAAACTGTTGGCGCAGATGAATTACTCCGGTTGCGTCGCCGCCTGCGGCCTGGCGGGTGGTTTTTCTCTGCCAACAACAGTGATGCCATTTATTCTGCGTAACGTGTGTCTGCAAGGCTG
>NZ_DATERI010000087.1:0-26658 GCF_035271705.1 Buttiauxella sp. | reverse complement strand
ATTTACGGTGCTTATCGTCCACCGACAGATGTCGTCTTTTAGACCTCATCCAACACCATGGACATAACGTTGAGTGAAGCACCACTTAGTTGTCATACAGACCTGTTTTAACACCTGCCAATTGGCAGGTGTTTTTTTTTGTATTCTGGAAGGGAAAGCGAGAAAGGGAAAAGGGCGAAATGTTTCGCCCTTGGGTACTAAGGATTAGGATTATTTTGCAGAGTTAACAACAGACCGTCACGACGCATGGTTGCGGCTTCTTCTGGTTGATGCAGCCTGTCCAGGCAATCTGCCAGCCAGGCATAATCAAACGCATCAGGACGCTGTTTAATGGCTTCGCGGAAGGCCTCACATGCAGGCTGCCATTCACCGTGCTTCATCAGCAACTGACCCAGTGTGCTGTACAACAACGGACGATCGCCTTGAGTTTTGATCTGCTGACGAAGGTTTTTCTCGAGTTGCTCTGGGTTTCCAGATTTCAAACGCGGCATCAGTAATATCAGACGCTCGTCAAAGTGGCGTTTCAGGCCATCGAGGATGATTTCCTGTGCTGCATCATGATCGTCACATTCAATTAGATGCTCCGCCATGGCGACCTGCAGCACCGTCTCGTGGCGGGTTTTACGGCTTTGGTTTTTCCACCAGGTTTTCAGGCCATCATTACCCTGATCCGCCATCGCCCCATCCATTAAACCAATCCATGCCTGACGCTGAAGCGCTAAACGATGGGCTTCATCATTAACCTGTACTTTGTCCATTGCAGGCAAAATATCAAGCAGTGATCCCCACGCTCCGGTGCGAACATAGGCCATTTCAGCCAAACGTAAAACTTCCGGATGACGCGGAGCCATTTCCAGTAATTTATCCACACCGTGGCGCGCCGCGTGATTCTCATTGCGCGCCAGTTGCAGGCGCACACGAGTAATTTCGACGGGTAACTGATCATTGTCTGCCAGTTCAGCCGCACGTTCGAGGTGCTGGTTCGCCCGGATTTCATCACCACGCTGTTGTGCCGCTTCGGCTGCCAGCAAATAGTTCACCACTGGCTGTTCCGCATGATCGGCATTTTTCAGCATCAGCTTCTCAACTTGCTGATAATCACCTTCTGCCAGTTTCAGCAATGCTGCTTTGGTTTGCTTACGTGCCCGGCTGCTTTTACGCCCTACAAACCAACCACGAGTACGAGCACCGGTATGGAAAACACTGCGCAGAACCCATTCGATGGCAAACAGTACAACCATGCTCAGGATCAGAATGATCACCAGCCCTGTGACGCTGGTTTCCACGTTGTAATTGTCTGTCTGGATCAGCACATAACCCTGATGACCAGCCAGCATCGGCCCAAGGACGATCCCGGCGATCAACAACAGAAAGAGTAATAAGACTTTAATCATGCTTATTCTCCTTGAGTGGGTGCAGGAACCGTTGCAGGTGCAGGTGCAGGTTCAGTTGGCGTTGGGGATGGCGCACTCGCAGCGGGTTGCGCGAGTAAATTACGCACCCGAGTCTGCACCAATTTTTCGAGCAGAGGTTGGCTTTCCAGCGTTTGTGGCACATCCATATTGATGCTTTGCTGGCTGAGAGAATCCAGTTCATCAAGGAACGATTTGGTCACGCTGTCGTTGGTATCGTAATAAGCACGAACCCAGGTAGAGACATTTTCCAGGGACTGCTTATAGGTTTCATCTTGATGACGTGGTACGGCTTGCGCTGCAACCAGCAGACGCGAACGGATATTCTCACGCAGATAAACATCCTGGTTTGGGGCCAGAAGCGGAACAGCCGTTTCATCGCGACGGCGGATAGTAATGAAACTATCCATAAAGTTGTGCCAGCTTTTCGTCAGGTTTTGACGCCATTCCGTGACGGTGCTTGATAGCTCGTTACCGTCAGAGTCCATCGGCGTGTCATCGGTATTATTATCTGCAAGACGCAAGTTATCGACTTGATTAGAAAGCTGATTTAGCTTGAGAATAATCCCATCGTAATCTACCTGAGTAATAGCGGCCAGTGCAGAAATGTCATCCGTCAGCGCACGGCGAACAGCAAGCAGGCTCGGATCATTCATGTCAGCCAGGCTGGCATCCGCACTTTTCAGAAGGGCAGCTGCAGTGGTGACATCCTGATCACTCCACAGTTTTCGTCCGGCCAATTTCACCAGGAAATCGGACTGCGCTAACAACCACGTTTTCGCATCACTACCGGAAATGGTCGCCACTTTTTGCTGTACTTCATCGAGTTCGCGCGCCAGATTCGCTTGTTGGCGATTCGACTCTTCGAGAGCAGACGCTTGCTGCTTAACCGTCGTTTCCAGCGCGGATTGCTGCTGTTCTTGCTGCTTTTGTAAGGCGATTAATTGTGTTGCCAGCGCATCGGTGTTGGCAGTTTGCGCCGCCGACTGATGTTTACCATAACTGTAAAGACCGCCACCTAGCGCCAGGGCAATAGCAATGGCGATAGCACCCAACGCAATTCCAGCAATACCACTACGATTTTTTTGTGGTGGTTGCTTTGGAAGCGATGTGTTTTCCACTGCAGGTGTGGTCTCTTCAACCATGGCGGAGGTGTTCTGTTGTTCCGTCATTGTGGCGTCCCATATTGTTTACCCTTCATACTTCAAGCTGCATATGCGTTGGCTTTACTCGTTCACCCCAGTCACTGACTTGAGTCAGCTCCTGGGGATTCGCTGCGTCGCCGTCTTCCTGCAACACGAATTATTTTGGGAGTTGATTTATTGTAACGCGCGAAGCAGCGCGTCATTGTCTGCGTTATCGGCGACCCGAATATCTTGCCAGCCCAAATCCCGGGCAAGGTCTGCCAGACGTTCACTAACCACTAAAAGTTGGCAGTGAAGTAACCAGTTCTTTCGATACCATTCTGGAATGAGTGCATACAGTTGTTGTAGCATTTCTCCGCTCGTCACGACCAGCGTTGAAATCCCTCGTTCGCGCCAGCGAAAGGCTTCTTCCGTTCCGTCATAAATTCTGGCATTTCTTTGGTAACACTCGCAGAAAGTCACTTCTGCCCCGCGTTCTGTCAGCGTTTCACCTAACAGTTCACGGCCACCGTTGCCACGTAAAATAAGTGCTCGTTTCCCGGCAACATTTTGTAATTCGGGTAATTGTAGCAAGACTTCCGTCGTTTCCCTGTCTTGCGGATAACGAACCGGCAAATGACTAACGGTATGAAACGCTAATGCAGTCGTACGTCCAATAGCAAACCAGGCAAGATTTGCAGGCCATGAGATAGCATTTTGCCTTAATTGTGGTTGGGCAAAATGTATGACGTGCTGCGATAAAACGAACACCAGATCGCCTGTACAAAGGCTTGCTAGCATAGTCGGCAGTGTGTCCAACTGCCGGCCTGGGGAAAACTCGATGAGAGGGAAGCTATACGCCACCTGCCCCAGTGCGCGCAGTCTGCTCACTAACTCATCCCCAGCGGGGGAAGGGCGGGTGACAAGGATCGTCATGCCGGAGCATCTCCGTCATAAACTGCGGCCAGAATTTCACGGGCTCCTTTATCAAGGAGTTCTTCTGCAAGGGAAACCCCCATGGCTTCGGCATCTTCTGGTTTACCACGGCGTTCACCACGCACCAGGATTGAGCCGTCTGGTGCACCCACTAATGCTCGCAACCAGAGTTCGCCATTAATCAACTCGGCATAACTGCCGATAGGCACCTGGCATCCACCTTCAAGACGCATGTTCATGGCACGCTCCGCGCTTACGCGAATGGCGGTTTCTTCATGATTCAGTGACTCGAGCAACTTCTGAGTACGTATATCGTCAAGGCGACACTCGATGCCTACCGCTCCCTGACCCACAGCAGGTAGAGAAACTTCTGCAGGCAAAGCGTTGCGAATGCGCGATTGCAGTCCAAGGCGGTTAAGACCGGCGACAGCAAGAATAATCGCATCGTAGTCACCGTTATCGAGCTTGCCCAAACGGGTGCCGACATTGCCACGTAATGAACGAATGACCAGGTCCGGGCGACGCTCGGCAATCTGACACTGGCGGCGGAGGCTTGAGGTGCCTACTACGCTACCTGCTGGCAGAGAGTCGAGGCTGACGAAATTGTTGGAGACAAAGGCATCGCGCGGATCGTCGCGTTCGCAAATCGTCACAAGACCAAGCCCTTCAGGAAACTCAACAGGGACATCTTTCATTGAATGCACTGCGATATCAGCGCGCCCTTCAAGGAGCGCCAGCTCCAACTCTTTGACAAACAATCCCTTGCCGCCAACTTTTGCCAGCGGTGTATCAAGAATGATGTCGCCACGCGTAACCATTGGCACCAGTTCAACCGTGAGCTGGGGATGGCTCGCCATCAGGCGTTGTTTGACATAATGTGCTTGCCAAAGTGCTAATGGACTTTGGCGAGTGGCAATTCTTAATACATTGTCTAACATTGCTAGTTACCGTAATTATCGTCTCTGTCCATCCTACCACTCTTCACGGAAGGCTGTCAGTTTCAACGGTTTTGCGGAAAAGAGGGACGTTGTTCGTATTATGGAATATAAAGCGGAGTGTCGGAGAGGAACTTGGCGAGTAGCGCATCTTTCTTTACGGTCAACCAGCAAGGTGTTAAATTGATCACGTTTCCAGCAATTCATTGCCTTGTCGTTTATAATAGAGGCAATAACTGTGAAACGGGTTTTTTCGAAATACTGAAACCATCAGGCGATATGTCTTGTACCTCTATATTGAGACTCTTAAACAGAGACTGGATGCCATTAACCAACTGCGTGTAGATCGCGCACTTGCTGCCATGGGGCCTGCTTTCCAACAGGTCTACAGTCTTCTGCCAACATTGCTACATTATCATCACCCGCTGATGCCTGGTTACCTTGAGGGTAACGTCCCACATGGCATTTGCATCTACACGCCTGATGAAACCCAACGCCACTACCTCAACGACCTCGAATTGATGCGTGGCATGCCACCGCAGAAAACTGATCCGGGCGAGTTACCCATTACGGGTCTCTATTCAATGGGCAGCACCTCGTCTGTTGGGCAGAGCTGTTCCTCGGATTTGGATATTTGGGTGTGTCACCAGTCCTGGCTCGATAACGACGAGCGCCAGTTACTGCAACGTAAATGTAGCGTACTGGAAGGCTGGGCGGCCTCCTTAGGCGTTGAAGTCAGCTTCTTCCTGATCGACGAAAACCGCTTCCGTCACAACGAGAGTGGGAGTCTGGGCGGCGAGGATTGTGGGTCTACACAACACATCTTGTTGCTGGATGAATTTTATCGTAGCGCTGTGCGCCTCGCCGGGAAACGTATTCTGTGGAGCATGGTTCCGGGTGATGAAGAAGATCATTACGACGATTACGTGATGAGTCTCTACTCGCAAGGTGTGCTTACGCCAAACGAGTGGCTGGACCTTGGTGGTTTAAGTTCCCTTTCGGCGGAAGAGTACTTTGGTGCTAGCCTTTGGCAGCTCTACAAAAGTATCGACTCCCCATATAAAGCCGTGCTGAAAACGCTGTTGCTGGAAGCTTATTCCTGGGAATATCCCAACACCCGTTTACTGGCTAAAGACATTAAGCAGCGTTTGCATGATGGCGAGATAGTCTCTTTCGGGCTTGATCCTTACTGCATGATGCTAGAGCGTGTGACTCACTATCTCACGCAAATCGAAGATACTGCGCGTCTGGATTTAGTGCGCCGTTGCTTTTATCTCAAAGTGTGTGAAAAACTTTCCCGTGAACGTGCATGCGTGGGCTGGCGTCGTGAAATATTAAGTCAACTGGTCAAAGATTGGGGCTGGGATGAAACACGACTGGCGATGCTTGATAACCGCGCCAACTGGAAAATTGACCAGGTCCGTGATGCTCACAACGAACTTCTGGATGCGATGATGCAAAGCTATCGCAACCTGATTCGTTTCGCACGCCGTAATAACCTGAGTGTCAGCGCAAGCCCGCAAGATATCGGTGTCTTGACCCGTAAATTGTATGCAGCGTTTGAAGCGCTACCAGGCAAAGTAACGCTCGTTAATCCGCAGATCTCCCCGGATCTGTCAGAGCCAAATCTAACCTTTATTCATGTGCCGCCGGGCCGTGCCAACCGTTCAGGCTGGTATCTGTATAATCGTGCGCCAGACATGGATTCCATCATCAGCCATCAACCGCTGGAATATAACCGTTATCTTAATAAGCTGGTGGCATGGGCCTACTTCAATGGCCTGATGACTTCGCGCACCCGTCTGTTTATTAAGGGCAACGGTATTTGTGATTTACCAAAACTGCAGGAAATGGTTGCGGATGTTTCACACCATTTCCCGTTGCGTTTGCCTGCCCCAACAGCGAAAGCGTTGTATAGCCCATGTGAAATTCGCCATTTGGCTATTATCGTGAACCTCGAATACGACCCGACGGCGGCATTCCGCAATCAAGTTGTTCATTTCGATTTCCGTAAGCTGGATGTGTTCAGTTTTGGTCAGCAGCAGCAGTGTCTGGTGGGAAGCGTGGATCTTCTTTACCGCAACTCATGGAATGAAGTGCGTACGCTGCACTTCAACGGTGAACAATCCATGATTGAAGCACTGAAAACGATTCTGGGCAAAATGCACCAGGATGCTGCTCCTCCTGATAGCGTTGAAGTTTTCTGTTATAGCCAGCATCTGCGTGGGCTCATCCGTACTCGCGTTCAGCAACTGGTATCTGAATGTATCGATTTCCGTTTGTCGAGCACTCGCCAGGAGCCAGGCCGCTTTAAAGCGTTGCGGATCTCTGGCCAAACGTGGGGGCTGTTCTTCGAACGCCTGAGCGTATCGGTGCAAAAACTGGAAAATGCAGTCGAGTTCTACGGAGCGATTTCGCATAACAAACTGCATGGCTTGTCAGTGCAAGTTGAAACCAATCAGGTTGAACTTCCGTCGGTGGTAGATGGTTTTGCCAGCGAAGGGATCATTCAGTTCTTCTTTGAAGAGGCGAATGAGGAGCAGGGATTCAATATCTACATTCTCGATGAGAGCAACCGGGCAGAGGTGTATCACCACTGTGAAGGTAGCAAAGAAGATTTAGTGCGTGACGTCAGCCGTTTCTACTCATCGTCGCACGATCGCTTTACCTACGGCTCAAGCTTTATCAACTTCAACTTGCCGCAGTTTTATCAGATTGTGAAAGTGGAGGGGCGCTCGCAGGTTATTCCATTCCGTAACCAAGCTATCACAGCAGCGACGTCAGCTAATCATGACGATAGCTCAACACCGCTGCTTCAGCAGTACAGCAATAGCTAACTAAAGCTAACCGGCTCTCCGGCTTGCTGTGTGCAAGCTTCTTCCAGCAATGACCAAAACTCAGCACCGCTGCGATCGCAAATCCATTGTTCCCCTTTCAGATTAAAATGGTAACCGCCGCTTTTGGTGGCAAGCCAGACCTGATGCAGAGGCTCCTGGCGATTGATAATAATCTTGCTACGGTTCTCAAAACTCAGGCTCAGCACGCCGCCATTGATTTCGCAGTCAATATCGCTGTCACCATCCCAGTCATCCAGGCGTTCTTCGATTGTTGACCACAGGCCGTCAGCCAAGCGATGAAATTCACTGTCGTTCATATCTGTATCTCAGTTGTTCGTCTTCAGGGCAGTATAGCAACACTCGCGAATAGAAAAGAGTATTGCTTTTCAGGGATCACCTGCGATGATAGAAGACAGAATATTGGATTACAGGCATCTCAATAATGAAGAAAATTTTCTGCCCACTGGCAGTTATGCTGGCACTTTTCAGTCTTTCTGGCTGCGGTCTTAAAGGGCCTCTGTACTTTCCGCCTGCCGATGGCAAAACCAAATCCGCGAGTCAGGTAAGCGCTGAGAAACAGGCTCAACCGGCAACGCCAGACCGTAATAACCGTGGTACGGGTAACGCCCCGACTCAGGTTGTCTACTAGCTAATTATCGATAAGTAGCCGCGTATATGGAGCAGAAGATGCAGTTCTCGAAGAT
Source organism: Buttiauxella sp. (assembly GCF_035271705.1). Taxonomy (GTDB): domain Bacteria; phylum Pseudomonadota; class Gammaproteobacteria; order Enterobacterales; family Enterobacteriaceae; genus Buttiauxella. The sequence continues at coordinate 18,710 of NZ_DATERI010000087.1, read as the reverse complement.
GCATGGCCTTGGCAACGACTTTATGGTCGTCGACGCGGTGACTCAAAACGTCTATTTCTCCCCAGAGCTGATTCGCCGCCTGGCTGATAGGCACTTGGGAGTGGGTTTCGATCAGTTGCTGGTGGTAGAGCCACCTTACGATCCTGACCTGGATTTCCATTACCGTATTTTCAATGCCGATGGCAGCGAAGTTTCCCAATGTGGCAATGGTGCGCGTTGTTTCGCGCGATTTGTGCGCCTGAAAGGGCTGACGAACAAACGTGATATTCGCGTCAGTACCGCCAATGGCCGCATGGTCCTCACCGTGACCGAAGATGAACTGGTGCGCGTCAATATGGGTGAGCCGAATTTCGAGCCATCTGCCGTGCCGTTCCGCGCAAACAAAGCGGAAAAGACCTATATTATGCGTGCCGCCGAACAAACCATTATGTGTGGTGTTGTATCGATGGGTAACCCGCATTGCGTTATTCAAGTCGATGATGTGACGACGGCCGCTGTGGAAACGTTGGGGCCGGTGATGGAAAACCATGAGCGTTTCCCGGAGCGTGCGAACATCGGTTTTATGCAGGTCGTGACGAAAGAACATATCCGTCTGCGTGTCTATGAACGCGGTGCAGGGGAAACACAAGCTTGTGGTAGTGGCGCTTGCGGCGCAGTTGCCGTGGGCATCTTGCAAGGAATACTTGCGGAACAGGTTTGCGTAGAGCTGCCTGGTGGCCGTCTTGATATCGCCTGGAAAGGGCCGGGAACCCCGCTATTTATGACCGGTCCGGCGGCCCATGTCTATGATGGATTTATACATCTATGAAGAACGCCGAGGAACAGCAAGAAGCCGTACTGGAACTGGATGACCGTATTGTGACGGAGTATCTGCAACGTCATCCCGATTTCTTTATTCGTAACGCCCAGCATGTAGAACAGATGCAAGTGCCACATCCGGTACGCGGCACTGTTTCATTGGTTGAGTGGCATATGGCTCGTAGCCGTAACCATATCAATTTTCTTGAAGAAAACATGACCTTGTTGATGGAACAGGCGAGTGCCAACGAAGGGCTGTTCTATCGCTTACTGAAATTGCAAGGCCGCATGGCTTCTGCCACCAGTTTGCAGGACATGCTCAATCGACTGCATCGTTGGGCGCGTGAAATGGGTCTGGCTGGCGCGAATGTGCGTCTTTTTTCTGACCGTTGGCGGATTGGTGCTCCTTCTGATTTTACTCATTTGGCACTGAACAGACAGGCTTTCGAGCCGCTGCGTATTCAACGTCTGGGCGACCGACAGCATTATCTCGGATCGTTAAACGGTCCTGAATTACTGGTTGTCTTGCCTCAGGCGAAAGCCATTGGTTCAGTGGCCGTGTCTCTGATGGGAAGTGATGCGGATTTAGGCGTGCTGGTGTTCAGTAGTCGCAATCCTCAGCATTACCAGGAAGGGCAAGGTACGCAATTACTGCACGAACTGGCGCTGATGCTGCCTGACCTTCTGGAGCGTTGGGTCGAGCGAGTATGACCGCCTCCCCGCTGCAATCCTCAGTTGATGGCTTTCTGCGCTACCTGAAAGTAGAGCGCCAGTTAAGCCCATTGACGTTGCTCAATTATGGCCGTCAGTTGGCGGCGATCATCGGTCTTGCCACTGAGATGACGTTGAGTTCCTGGCAGCAATGCGATGCTGCTGCGGTTCGTTCTCTGACAGTTCGCAGCCGTAAGGCGGGTCTTGGGCCATCAAGCCTGGCATTACGTCTTTCCGCGCTCCGCAGTTTCTTCGACTGGTGTGTCAGCCAGGGCGAACTCAAAGCCAATCCCGCAAAAGGCATCACCACGCCAAAAGCCGGTCGCCACCTGCCAAAAAATATCGACGTCGACGACGTAAGCCGCCTGCTGGATATCGACATTAACGATCCGCTTGCGGTGCGCGACCGCGCAATGCTTGAAGTGATGTACGGCGCGGGTTTGCGTCTCTCCGAGATGGTGAATATGGATTGCCGCCACATTGATCTCACAACGGGCGAAGTCTGGGTGATAGGTAAAGGCAGCAAAGAGCGTCGGGTACCGGTGGGGAAATCTGCCGTCATCTGGGTTGAACACTGGCTGGATTTGCGTGAGCTTTTTGGTCCGGACGACGATGCACTGTTTCTCTCAAAACAAGGGAAGCGTATTTCGACGCGCAACGTCCAGAAACGCTTTGGCGAGTGGGGGATTAAACAGGGGCTGAACAGCCATGTACATCCACACAAACTGCGTCACTCGTTCGCCACGCACATGTTGGAGTCCAGTGGTGATTTGCGCGGCGTGCAAGAATTACTGGGCCACGCTAATCTGTCGACGACGCAAATCTATACCCATCTCGACTTCCAACACTTAGCCTCAGTGTATGATGCTGCGCATCCACGCGCTAAACGAGGGAAATCGTAATGCATTTTTACCGCCCATTAGGGACTATTGCCGCGCTCACTTTTGATCTCGACGACACGCTGTACGACAACCGTGCGGTGATTGAGCGTACCGAGCGGGAATCAATGAGCTTCGTGCAAAATTACCATCCGAAGCTTAACCATCTTCAACGCCCCGATTTTTTGCGTATTCGTCATGCGCTGCGCCTCTCAGAGCCAGATATTTACCATGATGTCACCGAATGGCGTCGCCGTGCGGTTGAACAAGCCATGTTAGACGTTGGTCTTTCAGCCGAGGAAGCCTGCGCGGGCGCACAAGCATCGATGGAGAACTTCGCCCGCTGGCGCAGTCAGATCGACGTACCACAAGAAACGCATGACACTCTGGCCGCACTCGCTGAAAAATGGCCGCTGGTGGCGATTACCAACGGTAACGCCGAACCCCATCTTTTTGGCCTCGATCAGTACTTTAAGTTTGTTCTGCGGGCGGGCCCTCACGGGCGTTCCAAACCTTTTAACGACATGTATCATTTGGCAGCTGAAAAGCTGAATGTTCCGCTCGGCCATATCCTGCATGTTGGCGATGACCTGACGACGGATGTCGCAGGGGCGATTCGCAGCGGGTTACAGGCATGCTGGATAAATCTGCGCGATGGCGACTTGATGCAGATTGATGACAGCCGTTTATTGCCACATCTGGAAATTTCACAGTTGGCATCCCTCACCGCGTTGATATAATCTTCAGTAACTCTGTATAAAATTCCAGTAGTAGATACTCGTCATACTTCAAGTTACAGGTGTTTTGGCTGCACTCACTCACCCCAGTCACTTACTTTATGTAAGCTCCTGGTGATTCGCGAGTTTGCCGCCTTCCTGTAACTCGAATTATTTAGAGTATCCCAGACTTCTTTAAATGGCGGTGCCAATGGACGTTTCTTACCTGCTCGATAGCCTCAATGACAAACAGCGCGAAGCCGTCGCGGCCACGCGCAGCAACATGCTGGTGCTGGCAGGGGCGGGCAGTGGTAAGACTCGCGTACTGGTTCACCGCATTGCCTGGTTGATTAGCGTCGAAAATTGTTCGCCGTATTCCATTATGGCCGTAACGTTCACCAACAAAGCGGCAGCGGAAATGCGCCACCGTATTAGTCAGTTGATGGGAACCAGCCAGGGCGGGATGTGGGTCGGTACTTTCCACGGTCTTGCACATCGCTTACTGCGTGCACATCACATGGACGCGAATTTGCCGCAGGATTTCCAAATTCTGGACAGCGAAGATCAGCTGCGCTTATTAAAGCGTCTGATTAAAGCCATGAATCTGGATGACAAACAGTGGCCTGCACGCCAGGCGATGTGGTTTATCAACGGCAAGAAAGACGAAGGGTTACGCCCTCATCACATTGAAAGCTATGGCAATCCGGTAGAACAAACCTGGCAAAAGGTTTATCAGGCCTATCAAGAAGCGTGTGACCGCGCGGGCTTGTTGGATTTCGCCGAGCTGCTGCTACGTGCTCATGAACTGTGGCTGAACAAACCGCACATTCTTAATCACTATCGCGAACGCTTCACCAACATTCTGGTGGATGAATTTCAGGATACCAACAGCATCCAGTACGCGTGGATCCGTATGTTGGCGGGCGATACTGGCAAAGTGATGATCGTCGGTGATGATGACCAGTCCATTTATGGCTGGCGTGGGGCGCAAGTCGAAAACATTCAACGTTTCCTGACTGATTTCCCTGGCGCACAAACTATTCGCCTTGAGCAAAACTACCGTTCGACAAACAACATTCTGAATGCCGCTAACGCCCTGATTGCAAACAACTCGGGTCGCCTGGGTAAAGAGCTGTGGACGGATGGTAGCGACGGCGAACCTATCTCACTCTACTGTGCTTTTAACGAACTGGACGAAGCCCGTTTCGTGGTTAATCGCATCAAGACGTGGCAGGAAAATGGCGGAGCGCTTGAGCAATGCGCGATTCTTTACCGTAGCAACGCCCAGTCGCGTGTACTGGAAGAAGCATTGTTGCAGGTCAGCATGCCATACCGTATTTACGGCGGGATGCGATTCTTCGAGCGTCAGGAAATTAAAGATGCACTCTCGTATCTGCGTTTGATTGCCAACCGTAATGATGACGCCGCGTTTGAGCGAGTCGTTAACACGCCAACGCGTGGCATCGGTGATCGTACACTGGATGTTGTTCGCCAGACTTCGCGCGATAAGCAACTGACATTGTGGCAATCCTGCCGTTTGCTACTGCAAGAAAAAGCACTGGCGGGGCGGGCGGCTTCAGCGTTGCAACGCTTTATGGAGCTTATCGACGCGCTAGCCCATGAAACCATTGATATGCCGCTTCACGTCCAGACCGACCGGGTGATTAAAGACTCGGGTTTGATGATGATGTATGAGCAAGAAAAGGGCGAGAAAGGCCAGACGCGTATCGAAAACTTAGAAGAACTGGTCACGGCAACGCGGCAGTTCAGTTACCAGGATGAAGACGAAGACCTGATGCCTCTGCAGGCTTTCCTGTCACATGCGGCTCTTGAAGCGGGTGAAGGGCAAGCCGATACCTGGCAAGACGCGGTGCAATTGATGACATTGCACTCAGCGAAAGGTCTGGAGTTCCCTCAAGTCTTTATCGTTGGAATGGAAGAAGGCATGTTCCCAAGCCAGATGTCGCTGGATGAAGGTGGGCGGCTGGAAGAAGAACGTCGCCTGGCCTATGTTGGCGTGACGCGAGCGATGCAAAAGCTCACGCTCACCTACGCCGAAACGCGCCGCCTGTATGGCAAAGAAGTGTATCACCGTCCATCGCGTTTCATTGGCGAGTTGCCAGAAAACTGTGTGGAAGAAGTTCGCTTGCGAGCCAGCATCAGCCGTCCAGTAAGCCATCAACGTATGGGGACGCCAATCTCCGAGAATGACTCTGGTTTTAGCCTTGGGCAGCGTGTGCGCCATGCGAAATTTGGTGAAGGCACCATCGTCAATCTGGAAGGCAGTGGCGAACATAGCCGCATTCAGGTGGCATTCCCTGGTCAGGGAATTAAGTGGTTAGTTGCCGCTTATGCACGTCTGGAGACGGTATAAGTTACCGAAAAATTCATGGTTTTTTACACCGTTGCTACCCTGTAAGTATCACGGGAATTTATTAGTCCATGGGGTCCCGTTGCGTGTTGACGCCATATTTGTGGTGGCGTAACATGCGCGCACGATTACGCTAAGAGGACACTCGCCTTGGACACACCCAGTAAATACTGGCTCAATTACCTGTCATCCAGGTACAACTTCTAAGGCTATCCTCGAATGCTGATAGCCTTAGTGGTTGTCGGCGACCCATATCTCGCATATCCCGTCGCAATGAGTCAGACTTTTTAATGGTCTGAAACCTATGTCGTTTCTGTCTGTGTGCCAACCGAACTGTCCCTGATATTTTTTTGCATTGGGAGTACCGGTCATGCTGAGCGCATTTCAACTGGAAAACAATCGTCTGTCCCGTCTTGAATTAGATGAGGCCGATAACCTGAGCAATTCTGTTTGGGTTGATTTGGTCGAGCCTGAAGAGAGCGAGCGTCAGCGCGTGCAAACGGAACTTGGACAAAGCCTGGCAACTCGTCCGGAACTGGAAGACATCGAAGCATCCGCGCGTTTCTTTGAAGACGAAGATGGTTTGCACATTCACTCATTCTTCTTTTATGAAGATGCCGACGATCACGCGGGTAACAGCACCGTGGCATTCACCATCCGTGAAGGCCGTCTGTTTACTCTGCGCGAACGCGAATTACCTGCTTTCCGCCTCTATCGAATGCGTGCTCGCAACCAGAGCATGGTGGATGGCAACGCTTACGAATTACTGCTCGACCTGTTTGAAACCAAAATCGAACAACTGGCAGATGAAATCGAAAATATTTATAGCGACCTCGAAAAACTCAGCCGCGTGATTATGGAAGGGCGTCAAGGCGATGAGTACGACGCTGCACTTTCAACGCTTGCTGAACTGGAAGATATCGGCTGGAAAGTTCGTTTGTGTTTGATGGATACCCAGCGTGCACTGAACTTCCTGGTACGTAAAGCGCGTTTGCCAAGCGGTCAGCTTGAGCAGGCTCGTGAAATTCTACGCGATATCGAATCTCTGTTGCCGCACAACGAATCACTGTTCCAGAAAGTGAACTTCCTGATGCAAGCGGCGATGGGTTTTATCAACATCGAGCAGAACCGCATCATCAAGATATTCTCGGTGGTATCCGTTGTGTTCCTGCCGCCAACGCTTGTGGCGTCCAGTTACGGGATGAACTTCGAATTTATGCCTGAGCTGAAATTGAGCTTCGGTTATCCTGCGGCGATTATTGTGATGATCCTGGCCGGACTTGCGCCGTACTTGTATTTCAAGCGTAAGAACTGGCTGTAGTTTTGTGCAGTTGTAAGGTGGACTAGCGTAAGCGACATCCACCATCAGGCTATCTATTTGCGCAGCTTGCGCTGCGTATAAACCGCATCAAGAATAAACACAGCCAGTGCTGCCCAGATAAAGCCAAACGTCAGCATTTTATCGTGACTCAACACTTCGCCGTAGAACGTCACCGCCAGCAGGAACATCAGCGTCGGGCCAATGTACTGGAAGAAACCCAGTGTCGAGAGGCGCAAGCGCGTCGCCGCTGCGGTGAAACACAGTAATGGGATAGTGGTGACAACGCCGGCTGCTATCAGCAGTAAATTCAACGATAGCGTGTTTTGCCCCATATGGCTGGTCGAGCTATCTGCAAATCCGAACAGATAAATGGCAGCAATGGGCAGTAACCAGAGCGTTTCGACCAGCATACCGGTTTGTGCATCAACGGCGATTTTCTTACGTATCAGCCCGTAAAACGCGAAGCTGAATGCAAGACCGAGCGCGATAATCGGCAGCGAACCGAATGTCCACAGTTGTACCAGAACGCCACAGCCAGCCAGCGCTACGGCAACCCACTGCATCCTTCGGAATCGTTCACCCAGGAAGATCATCCCCAGCACCACATTCACCAACGGGTTGATGAAATAACCCAGGCTTGCTTCCAGCATATGATGGTTATTTACCGCCCAGATATACAGCAGCCAGTTCCCGCCGATAAGCACCGCAGACAGCGCCATCGCCAACACTTTCTTGCGATTCTGGCAGGACTTTTTCACCTGTGACCACTGACGGCTAATGCTAATCAACACCACCATAAAGAAGAATGACCAAATCACGCGATGCGTGAGAATTTCATCAGCTGGAACGTAGTGGATTAATTTGAAATAGGCTGGCGCGATGCCCCAAAGAAAATACGCCGCCAGCGCAAGTAACACACCCTGGCGGGTTTGTTTCGCATCCATGAAAAGAACTCGTTGATAAATAGTCTCCTAATTGTATCAGCTATAACGACTTCACCCCACCATGTAGGTTGCTGTGGCGCTGGCGATATGCACCTGATCTTCATTGTGTAATTCTACACGGGCCACCGCCACTTTATTCCCGGCACGCAGCAGGCTGCTACTGGCGGTAAAGCGTTGCCCACGACCCGGACGTAGGTAGTCAACACGCAAGTCGATAGTGCCCATTTTCGCGAGGCGCTGACGCAGTTCTTCTTCGCTAATGCTGTCGTGGCGAGTCAGCGTACTGCCGACGCAAACCAGGCCTGCTGCGACATCCAATGAAGAAGCAATGACGCCACCATGCAAAATACTCTGTGCCCAATTCCCCACCATCATCGGCTGATTATTAAAACTGAGCTCAGCGTAGTCTTTCTCGTATCGTATAAGTTCCAGACCCAGCGCGCGATTAAACGGCATGTGATAAACAAAAATCTCACCGACCAATTGCAGGGCGGCTTCAGGGGTCAGAAATGGGGTAGACATGGATCATCCTCGATCAAAAAAATCACAGACTCGTCGCCCTTCAAGATGCAAGGTTGTTGGCTGGTCAAATTCGTTCCCGACGAATTTGTCATTCAATTGCCGCCTGGCTGAATCTTGAAATAGCTTGGGTGTAATGTTAATCAATTGTTTATTTTATGCTTTGAAATCGTTGATTTCCACTTTAAGAAATGTAGAAGAGCTTGCGCATCTATATCTATGTAGAATGTGTCTGAGAAAACAATTTGAAACCTTTTTGTTCAGGAGAGTTATACCGATGCGCAAGTTTCTGGGATGGTTAGTCGCCGCGAGCCTGTTGCCTATGACTGCTTACGCGCAGGAAGCAACCATTAAAAAAGTGCATGACACTCCTGCCGTACGCGGCAGCATCATCGCCAATATGCTTCTGGAACACGATAATCCATTTACACTTTATCCGTATGAAACCAACTATTTGCTTTATACGGTGACAGACGACCTCAATAAAGAAGCGATCAAAACCTACAACTGGTCTGATAACGCCAGGAAAGATGAAGTGAAATTCCAGCTTAGCCTCGCGTTCCCAATTTGGCGCGGTATTCTGGGGCAAAACTCCGTGTTGGGGGCGTCTTACACTCAGAAATCTTGGTGGCAGTTGTCAAACAGTGGCGAATCGTCACCTTTCCGTGAAACCAACTACGAACCGCAAGTTTTCCTCGGTTTCGCGACTGACGAATCCTTTGCTGGTTGGACATTACGTGATGTCGAGATTGGTTATAATCATAACTCCAATGGCCGTTCAGACCCGACTTCCCGCAGCTGGAACCGTATATACACCCGTTTGATGGCTGAACATGGTAACTGGATGGTGGAAGTGAAGCCGTGGTACGTCATTGGCACTACCGATGACAACCCGGATATCAACAAATATATGGGCTACTACCAGTTGCGAGTAGGCTACCAGTTTGGCGATGCCATTCTGAGCATGAAAGGCCAGTACAACTGGAATACCGGTTACGGCGGCGCAGAATTAGGCTTTAGTTATCCGGTCACTACCCACGTTCGCCTTTATAGCCAACTGTACAGTGGCTACGGCGAGTCATTAATTGATTACAACTTTAACCAGACACGCTTCGGTGTCGGCGTTATGCTTAACGATCTGTTCTAAAAATTCGGCGGTTTTTGTGGTGGGGAAAGCGTGACACAGGCGGAAGTAATAAATCAGGCAGTGCTGGCCAGACAGGTTTTGCAAGATACCTTTGGCTATCAACAGTTCCGCCCGGGTCAGGAAACCATCATCGAAACGGTGCTGGAAGGTCGTGATTGCCTGGTTGTCATGCCGACTGGCGGTGGCAAATCACTGTGCTATCAAATCCCAGCGCTGGTGTTTGGCGGGCTGACCGTCGTGGTTTCCCCGCTGATCTCTCTGATGAAAGACCAGGTTGACCAACTGCTGGCAAACGGCGTTGCTGCAGCCTGTCTCAACTCAACACAAAGCCGCGAACAGCAGCAGGAAGTGCTCGCGGGCTGCCGCACTGGGCACATTCGTTTGCTGTACATCGCCCCCGAACGATTGATGATGGATAACTTCATTGATCAAATCAGCCACTGGCATCTCTCGATGGTGGCAGTCGACGAAGCGCACTGCATTTCGCAATGGGGCCACGATTTCCGACCGGAATATGCTGCTCTGGGCCAGTTGCGTAAGCATCTACCCACGGTGCCGTTTATTGCCCTCACCGCCACCGCTGACGACACCACGCGTGCCGATATTGTGCGTCTGTTAGGTTTGCACGATCCCTACATTGAAATTAGCAGTTTTGACCGCCCGAATATTCGCTACATGCTGATGGAGAAGTTTAAACCTCTCGATCAGTTGATGCGCTATGTGCAAGAACAGCGTGGTAAATCCGGCATTATTTACTGTAACAGCCGCGCCAAAGTCGAAGACACCGCAGCACGTTTACAAAGCAAAGGGATCAGCGCCGGAGCTTATCACGCAGGGCTTGAACATCAGGTACGTGCTGAGGTGCAGGAAAAATTCCAGCGTGACGATCTGCAAATTGTGGTCGCTACGGTGGCGTTTGGTATGGGCATCAATAAACCCAACGTCCGTTTTGTCGCCCACTTCGACATCCCGCGCAATATAGAATCCTACTATCAGGAAACGGGGCGCGCCGGACGTGACGGCCTGCCTGCGGAAGCCATGTTATTTTACGATCCGGCCGATATGGCCTGGCTTCGCAAATGCTTAGAAGAAAAACCCGTTGGGCAATTACAGGATATAGAGCGCCATAAACTCAATGCGATGGGGGCGTTTGCCGAAGCGCAAACTTGCCGCCGCCTGGTGTTGCTGAATTACTTTGGCGAAGGTCGCCAGCAAGCTTGTGGCAACTGCGATATTTGCCTCGATCCACCGCGCCGTTACGATGGGCTGGTGGATGCGCAAAAAGCACTGTCTTGTATTTATCGCGTTAATCAGCGCTTTGGTATGGGCTATGTGGTGGAAGTGCTACGCGGCGCTAATAATCAGCGTATCCGCGATTTACAGCACGACAAACTGCCGGTCTATGGTATTGGCCGTGACCAGACACACGAGCATTGGGTCAGCGTTATCCGCCAACTCATTCACCTGGGCGTAGTGACGCAAAACATCGCTCAACACTCCGCACTGCAACTGACGGAAGCCGCTCGTCCGTTTTTGCGCGGTGAAGAACCTTTAATGCTCGCGGTGCCGCGAGTGGTTGCGATTAAATCTCGCAGTACCAGCCAGAAAGCATTCGGCGGTAACTACGACCGCAAGCTGTTTGCCAAACTGCGCAAACTTCGCAAAGCCATTGCAGATGAAGAGAATATCCCACCTTACGTGGTATTTAACGACGCCACACTGATTGAAATGGCTGAGCAAATGCCGCTGTCGCCGGGGGAAATGCTGGGCGTGAACGGTGTCGGTACACGTAAGCTCGAACGCTTTGGCCGTGAGTTCATGGCACTTATTCGCAGCCATGTCGACGGCGAAGATGAGTAGTAGCCAGTCCCAGCTGCAACTCGTATAGTTATTCTCCATATAATCATCCAGCGAGTTATTTCCTATGTTGACGCTTTTTCTGACCGTAGCGGTATTGCATATTGTTGCGCTGGTCACGCCAGGCCCGGATTTCTTTTTTGTCTCGCAAACTGCCGTGAGCCGTTCCCGCAAAGAGGCGATGATGGGCGTGTTGGGTATCACCGGTGGCGTAATGGTCTGGTCAGGTGTGGCGTTGCTCGGCCTTAACCTGATCCTCGAAAAAATGGCGTGGTTGCACAGCATGATTATGGTCGGCGGGGGTTTGTATCTGTGCTGGATGGGTTACCAGATGCTGCGTAGCGCGCTGAAAAAAGAGAAACCGTCTGAACAAGCACCGGCTGTCGAATTAGCCCATGGCGGGCGCAGCTTCTTGAAAGGTCTGCTCACCAACCTGTCGAATCCTAAAGCCATTATTTACTTCGGCAGCGTATTCTCGTTGTTTGTTGGCAATGATGTAGGAAGCGCTGAGCGTTGGGGATTATTTGTGATGATCGCGCTGGAAACTTTCGCCTGGTTTACGGTCGTTGCCAGCTTGTTCGCTTTGCCGCAAATGCGCCGCGGTTATCAGCGCCTTGCTAAGTGGATTGATGGCGTCGCGGGTGCATTGTTTGCCGGGTTCGGTATCCACCTGATCATTTCCCGTTAATTTTTTCTTAGATACCCAAAATAATTCAAGTTGCAGCCAACACCCCTGCAACTTGAAGTCTGACGGGTAATTAAGCCTGGCGTGCTCCGGCGAGGAGTGCGCCAACCAGCATGAACAATGAACCAAACACGCGGTTCAGCGCTTTCATCTGACGTGGCCCTTTAATCCAACCCGCAATACGCGTCGCCAGCGTCGCATAACCAATCATCACAATAATATCAACCACCACCGTCGTGACACCGAGAATGAAATATTGCGCCGCCTGAGGCTGATCGGGTGCGATGAACTGTGGGAAAAGTGCCGCGAGAAACACAATGCTCTTGGGATTGGTGAGATTCACAAAAATCGCGCGCTTAAACAGGCGGCTACGCGGCTGGCTGGCGGCTATCGTATTTAAATCAATCGCCCCTGCGGCCCGCCATTGCTGAATCCCCAACCAAACCAGGTAAGCGGCACCCGCCCATTTCAATATTTCAAAAGCCAGCAACGAGTGCGAAAAGATTGCTCCTAAGCCAATACCTACCAGCACGATATGAATCGCCAGACCGGTTTGCAGCCCGGCAATTGACGCCGCCGCACCGCGATAGCCGTGGCTGATAGCAGTGGTCATGGTATTTATCGCCCCGGAACCGGGGGAAAGGCTCAGAATTATCGTGGTCAGAAGATAGGTTAACCACCACTCAACGCTCATGTGAAATTCCCTGAAAGAACACTTTTATGCCACAATACGCTATTGTTGATAAGCGTGCTACGAATCACAAAAAAGCGATATGACTCAGCATAAAAATGGATGGAAAACCCGTGAAAATGCCTTTGCGGCTTTTACCACGGGTTCATTGATGGCCTTCTGGCGTCAGCGCGAAGAGTGTGAATTTTTAGGCGTCGACGAAGTACCGGTACGCTATGTACGTTTTCGCTCGCAGAACCATGACCGAGTGATAGTTGTTTGTCCTGGGCGTATTGAAAGCTACGTCAAATATGCTGAATTGGCTTTTGACTTATTTCATTGTGGTTTCGACGTTTTAATTATCGACCATCGTGGGCAAGGGCGTTCTGGACGCATGCTTTCGGATTCACATCGCGGGCATGTGGCGAAGTTTAGCGACTATGTCGACGATTTTGATCGCTTTTACCAACATGAAGTCGCCACTGGGCCGTGGAGAAAACGCTACGCGTTAGCACATTCCATGGGCGGGGCAATTATCACGCTGTGGCTGGAAAAAAACTCACAATGCTTTGATGCCGTTGCGCTGTGTGCGCCGATGTTTGGCATTGCCTTACGCTGGCCCGACTGGATGGTTCGCCATATTCTGGATTGGGCTGAAGGTCATCAACGTTTTCGTGAGGGATATGCAATCGGAACAGGCCGCTGGCGCGCATTACCATTTAGCGTTAATGTCCTGACCCATAGCCGTGAACGTTACCGCCGCAACCTACGTTTTTATGCTGACGAGCCAGCATTGCGGGTCGGTGGGCCAACGAATCACTGGGTACGAGAAGGGATACTCGCGGGAGAACAGGTTTTAGCAGGAGCCACTGCGATTACCACGCCGATTTTTATCCTGCAGGCAGAAGAGGAACGCGTCGTTGATAATCGTGCGCATGACCAATTCTGTGAACTTCGAGCCGCGGCGGGCAACCCTTGTGAGGGGGAAAAACCTTACGTCATAAGCGGTGCGTATCATGAGATCCTGTTCGAAAAGGACGATATGCGGACCGAAGCGCTGAATGCCATTATCGCGTTTTTCGATAGGCATAATTAATCTGAATTCAACACCAGAGGTTCCAAATCCTATGTACCATGTCGTTGCGTCTGACTTAGATGGCACGTTGTTGTCCCCCGATCACCTGCTTACCCCGTACGCCAAAGAAACGCTGAAATTGCTCACTGCTGAAGGTGTACATTTCGTCTTTGCCACGGGCCGTCACCATATCGATGTGGGGCAAATCCGCGATAACCTCGAAATCAAAGCCTATATGATCACCTCCAACGGTGCGCGAGTGCATGATACTGACGGCAACCTGGTATTCAGCCATGATCTTGACCATGACATCGCCCAGGATTTGTTCGGCGTCGTGCATGCCAATCAAGATATCGTGACTAACGTCTATCGTGGCGACCAATGGTTTATGAACCGTCATCGTCCTGAAGAGATGAAATATTTTAAAGAAGCGGTGTTTAATTACAGCCTGTTTGAGCCAGGTTTGCTGGAAGCCGATGGCGTCAGCAAAGTGTTCTTCACCTGTGATTCCCACGAAAAGTTGTTACCCCTTGAGCAAGCGTTACTCGCCCGTTGGGGTGACCGTGTGAATGTAAGTTTCTCGACCCTGACTTGTCTGGAAGTGATGGCAGGTGGCGTGTCAAAAGGCCACGCGTTGGAAGCGGTATCCAAAGCAATGGGTTACAGCCTGAAAGAGTGTATCTCCTTTGGTGACGGCATGAACGACGCAGAAATGCTCAGCATGGCGGGTAAAGGCTGCATCATGGCGAACGCCCATCAGCGCTTGAAAGACTTGCTACCAGAACTGGAAGTGATTGGCACCAACGGCGATAACGCGGTTCCACATTACCTGCGTAAGATGTTCCTCGGTAAAGATTAATTCGACACCAACGAGTGGTGGATTAACCACCACTCGTCAACCAAATAGATCAACCTCACCCGACGACCTTCGCTACAATGATAAAAAATTGCCTGCTGTAGGAACTTCATCGTGCCGTTACTCATCATCACCACCATTCTGTGGGCGTTCTCATTTAGCCTGATTGGCGAATACCTTGCCGGGCATGTCGATAGCTATTTTTCGGTGCTGATGCGCGTCGGGCTTGCGGCATTGGTGTTCCTGCCGTTCCTGCGATTTAAAGGTTACAGCGCGAAAACGCTGCTGCTGTATATGCTGGTAGGCGCGCTACAACTCGGCGTGATGTACCTGTTTAGTTTCCAGGCGTATCTCTATCTTACTGTTTCGGAATTCCTGCTGTTCACGGTGATGACACCGCTGTACGTCACCTTTATTTATGATCTGCTGAGTGGCAACAAACTACGCTGGGGTTACGCGTTGAGCGCGGGGTTAGCGGTGATAGGTGCTGCGATTATTCGCTACGACAAAGTCAGCGATCACTTCTGGATTGGCCTGCTTTTGGTGCAGGGTGCAAATATCTGTTTTGCTATCGGTATGGTGGGCTACAAACGCCTGATGGAAACGCGTCCGATGCCGCAACATTGTGCATTTTCATGGTTTTATCTCGGTGCTTTCATCGTGGCGGTTACCGCTTGGTTTGCGCTAGGTAATCCGCAAAAACTCCCGACAACCCATTTGCAGTGGGGCATTCTGGTGTGGCTCGGCGTCGTGGCATCTGGGCTCGGTTACTTCATGTGGAACTATGGCGCAACGCAGGTGGATGCAGGCACGCTCGGCATCATGAACAACGTGCATGTTCCGGCGGGGCTGCTGGTTAACCTCGCCATCTGGCAAGAACAGCCCCACTGGCCGAGTTTCATTATTGGTGGGTCGGTGATAATGGCTTCGCTGTGGGTGCATCGCCGTTGGGTCGCTCCGCGTTCCGCACAAACGGTAGATGCTCGCAAGCATGTGAGCGCGTCGAGCGAATAAACGCTTCAGTAACCGGTTGACGCTGCTCACCATCGCGCACGGCAGCGTACAACCGGCTCCACAATCCTTCCCCCAGCGTTTTGGTCACCACCAGACCCTGGCGCTCCACATTTTCCACCACCCAATGCGGCAACGCGGCAATGCCCATGCGCGCCGACACCATCTGAATCAGCAACAGCGTGTTATCCACACTTTTTAGCAACGGGCTAACGCCTGCCGGCTGCAGGAAATGACGCCAGATATCCAGGCGGCTTCGCTGCACCGGATAAATCAGTAACGTTTCGCTCGTCAAATCCTCCGGCTCAATGCGCGTTTTGTTCGCCAGCGGGTGATCTGTGGCCAGCACCAGGCGCACCTCATAATCAAACATCGGCGAATAATGCAGGCCGCTACGCGGCAGGATGTCGGAGGTTAAAACGATATCCAATTCACTTTGTTGCAGCGACGGCTGTGGGTCGAATGTCACGCCAGATTTAAAATCCAAATCCACCTGTGGCCAGGTCTTATGGAAGTTCTCCAGCGCAGGCGTCAGCCACTGAATACAACTATGGCATTCGATGGCGATACGCAGCGTGGTCTGATGCGGTTCGTTACAGGCCTGAAGCGCACGGCTTATCTGTGGCAGCACTTGTTCCGCCAGTTGTAGCAGCACTTCGCCCTGCGGAGTAAAACGCAGTGGCTGACTTTTACGGACAAACAAGCGGAACCCAAGTCGCTGCTCCAAATCGCTGAACTGATGAGAGAGAGCCGATTGGGTTTGATGCAACGCGGCGGCGGCGGCGGCTAAAGAACCGCAATTTCGTAACGCCTGGAGCGTCCGCAGGTGTTTGATCTCGATCATGAAAGTCCTTCACTTCGGCATGAGCAAATTGCGCTTGAGGAATATACAGTACCTGCACATTATGGCGGTGTAAACATCTGGACGGCTAAATCCTTCGCATTTCGAATTGATGGTGCGTTGGCTGCACTCGCTCACCTCGGTCACTGACTTTAGTCAGCTCCCGAGGATTCACGAGCTTGGCGCCTTCCCTGAATTCGAAATCCTTCGGATTTCATAAATCTTATGAGGCAAAAATATGACTATTAAAAATCACACCCTCGGTTTCCCCCGTGTCGGCCTGCGTCGCGAACTGAAAAAAGCACAAGAAAGTTACTGGGCGGGCAACTCCACTCAGGAAGAATTATTATCGGTGGGCCGCGAACTGCGTGCTCGCCACTGGAACCAACAAAAAGAAGCTGGCGTAGAGCTGCTGCCAGTGGGCGATTTCGCCTGGTACGATCACGTTTTGACCACGAGCTTGCTGCTTGGCAATGTGCCAGCTCGTCATCAGAACGCGGATGGCAGCGTCGATATCGACACATTGTTCCGCCTGGGCCGTGGCCGCGCACCGACAGGCACGCCTGCCGCCGCTGCGGAAATGACGAAATGGTTCAACACCAACTATCACTACATGGTGCCGGAATTTACCCAAGGCCAGCAGTTCAAACTGACCTGGACACAACTGCTGGATGAAGTGGACGAAGCGCTGGCACTGGGTCACAACGTGAAACCTGTGCTGCTTGGGCCAGTCACTTATCTGTGGCTGGGTAAAGTGAAGGGCGAGCAGTTCGACCGCCTGAGCCTGCTGAAAGACATTCTACCGGTTTACCAGCAGGTGCTGGCTGAATTGGCAAAACGTGGCATCGAATGGGCGCAAATCGACGAACCTGCGCTAGTCTTGGAGCTGCCGCAAGAATGGCTGGATGCGTTCAAACCCGCTTACGATGCGCTAGCAGGCAACGTTAAACTGTTGCTGACCACCTATTTTGAAGGTGTCACGCCAAACCTGAACACTATCACTGCACTGCCTGTGCAGGGTGTGCATGTCGACTTCGTCCACGGTAAAGACGATATCAACGCACTGCATCAGCAACTGCCTGCTAACTGGCTTCTGTCAGCGGGTGTGATTAACGGTCGTAACGTCTGGCGTGCTGATCTGACTGAAAAATATCAGCAATTGCAGGACATTGTCGGCAAACGTGAGTTGTGGGTCGCGTCATCTTGCTCGCTGCTGCATAGCCCAATCGACCTGAGTGTTGAAACCCGCCTGGATGCTGAAGTAAAGAGCTGGTTTGCCTTTGCCCTGCAAAAATGTGCCGAGCTTTCACTACTTACCGACGCTCTGAATAGTGGTAACACTGAAAAACTGGTGGAATGGAGTGCGCCAATCCAGGCTCGCCGCCATTCACTGCGTGTGCATAACGCCGCAGTGGAACAGCGTCTGGCAACGATTACTGCACAAGACAGCCAGCGCCAGAGCGACTACGCTGCGCGTGCCGTGGCTCAACGTCAACGCTTTAACCTGCCAGCCTGGCCGACGACGACCATCGGATCGTTCCCGCAAACCACTGAAATCCGCGGCCTGCGCCTGGATTTCAAAAAGGGAAATCTGGACGCCAACAACTACCGCACTGGTATCGCTGAACATATCAAACAGGCTGTTGCTGAACAGGAACGCTTAGGTCTGGACGTGCTGGTTCACGGTGAAGCGGAACGTAATGACATGGTGGAATACTTCGGTGAACATCTCGACGGTTTCGTGTTTACCCAAAACGGTTGGGTGCAGAGCTACGGGTCACGCTGCGTGAAGCCACCGGTTGTCATCGGTGATATCAGCCGCCCGGAAGCGATCACGGTGGAATGGGCAAAGTACGCGCAATCCCTGACCGATAAACCCGTGAAAGGCATGTTGACGGGCCCGGTGACTATTCTGTGCTGGTCATTCCCACGCGAAGATGTGAGCCGTGAAACCATCGCTAAGCAAATCGCATTAGCGCTGCGTGACGAAGTGGCAGACCTGGAAGCCGCAGGTATCGGCATCATCCAGATTGACGAACCCGCACTGCGCGAAGGTTTGCCGCTGCGCCAGTCTGACTGGCAGGCGTATCTGGAGTGGGGCGTGGAAGCCTTCCGCCTGAACGCCGCCGTAGTGCGCGATGACACGCAGATCCACACTCACATGTGTTATTGCGAGTTTAACGACATCATGGATTCCATCGCAGCACTAGATGCAGACGTGATCACCATCGAAACCTCACGTTCTGATATGGACTTGCTGGAATCGTTTAAAGAGTTCGAATATCCAAACGAAATCGGGCCGGGCGTGTA
>NZ_DATERI010000086.1:0-12975 GCF_035271705.1 Buttiauxella sp. | reverse complement strand
CCGTTCCAGTGGTACTCCAGATGCTGGGCTTGATGGATCTTGGTTACCAGTCGGGGGCGGTAGAGGACATGACAGTTGCGGCCGTTGTGGCGTACCGAACGATAGTGAATGCCGTCCATCCCTTTGTTTTTTTGCGCCAGGGCAAAGGATTGAGACTGGCTATAGTCGGTGGCGTGATAGAGGGGGGTGGACAAAAACGCCTCGCCAGTAATATCGGCCAGTTTGGCGCTGAATTCGGTATAGAGTACCCGCATCTGGATCTTTTGGGCGGGTTCGTTGGTGTAGCCGAGGAGCCGCTCTTGATGGTAAACCGTCTCTTTAACGGCCGTATCGAGCAAGGGAGCACAGTAGTAGCCGCCGAAATCACCCGTGGTGAAACGGGCTCCTTCCGGGTTGATATAGGTAAAAGCGGCCATGACATAGCTGCCGCCATGCAACCCAACTAACCAATCCTCTTTCGGTACCAGGGATAGATCGCCCACACTTTCCCTTAGCCGATCGTTTGTCAGTGCCTCAATAGCCCAGACCGCCTCTAGCTCATCCTCATTAGCCACATCTTCATAAAGATCTATGGGGGGGTAGCGGCTCGGGATGATCCGGTAGGCCCGAGCGGCTTTGAGTTCTATCAGCGGCGATTCTTGCATCAGGCCATTCCCCCGCGCCAAGCGTGCAGGCGTGTGGCTACTTCATACAAATCAGCCACGCGGCCACCATTCATTATGTCCATGGCACTGCGCCCGGCAAAGAAGGGGTGACTGTTGGGCTTGCGCACCCAGCCATAGATACTGTCGTCTGCGGTAAACATGAGGCGCAGGCACTTGTGGATATTGAGGATGTAGCTCATTCGCTCCTGAGCATCCACACTTAAGCGAATCCCTCCGTTTGATTCCTTGTATTTGTTCAATGTTGAACGAGATGAGATGCCGAGTAACTTCAGTTGTTCGTCAGTGTTGCATTGCCATTTGTCCAGGATGCGGAACACCACTGGTAGAGCCTTGCTGGGGTCAATGGCGCCATTTTCATGGGCTTTTTGGGTTGTATTGGCCATGTATCCTCCTGATGTGCAAAAAGCGCGGAGTGATGAGCTCAGCGCTGAGTGGGGTGATGGTTATGTTTTTAGCCTATGCCAAGTGTGCACTTATGTAAACTATTTTTGTTTTTGATTATTATTGGTTTTGGTCGTACGCATACCTCTACCGATGGCATCCAGACGTTCGGTTTATACCGCTACGGCGCACAATCGTATTCACAATGTTAATGAGCTGGATTGTATATATCCTTTTTGTTTGTAAGTATTTATAGTGCGCGTCAACAATTTAACAATTCAGCCAGTCCTGAGCTGAAATCATAGTTATCAATCTTGCTTGTTACTGGAGGAGCTTATTTGTCACGGATGATGGGTGTTTGCATAGGCTGGAGGTTGATATGAGGTTTTCTGTTGCGCGTCTGCGTGCTTTCATTGGCTCGTTGTTCACCTGCCCGGTTGCCGGGAAGAAACTGTTGGCGGACAACCACGCCCTGCGGCTGAACAACCAGGTACTGGAGATGCTGAGCCAGAATGCCACTCTGCCTGAGGTGTTTGATGCCATGCTGCGCATCATCAATAACTATCGTCCTGGCATGTCTGGCGCCGTACTTTTGGTTTCTGACAGTGGGCAGGAACTGGCGGGTTGTTCTGCTCCCAATTTGCCCGAAAAGTGGCTGAGTACTACGGCACATCTGCCGATTGAGGAGTTGAATGGCCCAGCTACAGCGGCCATTCGCAGTGGTAACACCATTATTATAGAGGATGCAGCCACCGATCCTCGTTGGAGGGTGTTGCGTGAGGAGGCGCTCAATTTCGGCATTAATGCTGCCTGGTCCCAGCCTATTAAAAACAATGAGGGAAAAGTCCTCGGTGTTTTTACTCTGTACCATCGGGAGGTTGCAACACCTGATGCCCAAGACCTTGCCTTGCTGGCGGACTACGCTCGGCTCGCTCAAATTGTCATTGAACGTGCGCGTTTGGCCGGGGCTCTGCAGGAAAGCCAGGCACTGTATCGCCTGATAACGGAGAACAGCAACGATGTCATCTGGGCTTTGCAATATCCCACGTGGCAGTACAGCTATATAAGCCCTTCGGCAGAACGATTGCGTGGCTGGAAGCCGGAAGAGTTGTCCGGTGAGAATCTGGATGCGTTGATGCCACCGGACTCCGTTGCCATGTGTCGCGATATTCTGGCAGAACATTTTCGACGTATTAACGCCGGTGATATGACGGGCCGTTTCATCCAGTTCGAGACGGAGGTCTTGCACAGGGAGGGTCATAGCGTCCCGATTGAGGTGGTGGCCACTATCATGGGCAGTCCATCTCAGCCGACTCACATTGTGGGCAGTTCCCGCGACATTACCAAGCGGAAGGCCGCGGAGGATGCACTGTCTCAGGCCCAGGAGCAACTCGCCAACCAGTTATTGCTTTCCCAAACCCTCATTAATGCCATTCCCAGCCCGGTTTTCGCCAAAGACCGAGCTGGACGCTATCTGATGTGTAACAGGGAGTTTGAGGAATACAGCGGAAAGTCACGCGAAGAAATACTTGGCAAGGATGTTTTTAATATCTGGCCCCAGGGACTGGCCCAAATCAGCTTTTCGGCAGATAACGCACTCTTCGACCACCCGCACTCCCAGGTGTATGACGCTAAAGTGGTGCACCGCGATGGATCACTACGGGACGTGTTGTTTAACAGGGCGGTATTCCGCGACAACAGTGGTGAAGTAGCGGGCATCATTGGCGTCATGGCGGACATCACGCAGCGTAAAGCGGCGGAGGAAGCTATCCGGAACATGGCATTCTTCGATCAACTGACCGGGCTGCCCAACCGCCGGATGATGGAAGA
This sequence comes from Buttiauxella sp., assembly GCF_035271705.1. GTDB lineage: Bacteria > Pseudomonadota > Gammaproteobacteria > Enterobacterales > Enterobacteriaceae > Buttiauxella. Next base: position 10,099 of record NZ_DATERI010000086.1, on the reverse strand, counting down.
CCGGCTTGGCCAGATGCTCGTGCTGGCAAAACGGGAACACCGCATATTGTCACTGCTGTTTGTTGACCTGGACAAGTTCAAAGCAGTCAATGACCAGCACGGGCATCAGGCGGGTGACTGGCTACTGAAGCAGGTAGCAGCCCGCATGAGTGCGGTACTGCGCACATCTGATACCGTATCACGCATTGGGGGCGATGAATTTGTCATCCTCCTGCCTGATATTCACCACACAAACGATGCTGTTCTGGTCGCTGAGAAAATCCGGGCCATGCTTGAAAAGCCGTTTGTCATGGACAATGGCGTGCAACTGGATATTTCGTCGAGTATCGGCGTAGTGATGTACCCCAACCAGGCGGATAATATGCGCGACTTACTGCACTCTGGCGATGAGGCCATGTACCGGGCCAAGAAGGGCGGCAGGAATGCGGTGGAAGTATTTGGTACGCAAGTTCGGAAAGAAGAACAGTATCTACAGTATCCATGACTTCGGAGCGAAATAACGGGGTAACAGGCGGGAAAGTGCACCCGACCGGTCAGCAGATGATCGACGGCTGCGCGGCGGTGAAGGGTCTCATGGATGAAATCGAGATACTTCGTCACTGCCCATTTTAGGATGTTGGCCTGATATTCAGGAAAATACGTGGCGTCCATCCCATCATGTTACGCGCTACCAGTGTTGTCGTATTTGCGCCTTCCAACTGGCTACGGGTTATCGACTCATCACCCCCACCATAAGCCTTTCCAATATTTCCCCAAAAACCACCCTCACATCACAATTTCGCTCAAAAAATATCACTGTGAGTGATGGGGTTAGCCTCATCAATACGTGAGCGTTATCACATTAAACCAGCGATTTATCACGGTCAGGCCACTTTTTGTGGGGCATATCACTATTGAGGCTGCGATTTCCACTTCTAAGTGGAAAACAACTCGCTACAAACCATTAACACCACCCGATACCTTAAAAGCCTAACAGCGAAGAGGTACGTAGTGTGAATAACGGAGCGGTAATGGTTAATGAAGCCGGGAGTACCGAGGTTACACAGCTCACTGAACGGGTGCTGGCGTTTATCAATACGCTGCTAAATAACAGAAACATCACGCCGAACGCGGTGCAAGAACAGATGCTGGCTTCTCATGTTCGAGCCATGGCGCATCGGTCACTGACCGGTGAACCGTTGCCAGAAGTTGAAGAGAGTCTGTTTGATGAAATCTCTGCTGATTCGCTAGATATGGCGAAAGAGGTGGTGGAACAGTTTGGCAATTTACCGATTGAAGAAGCGTGGTTGTTGTCAGTGCATTTTGAAGTCGCGAAAGACAATCTTTGAATAATCAGGAGTTAACGATGGAACAAATTACCGTAGTAATTGGCGACCGCCTGGGCAAAGGTCAGAAAGTGGCTGCAGGGATTGAGAAAGCGGGTGGCCGCGCAGTGGTTATTCCTGGTGTTGCCGCTGATATGAAATTGGGCGACGTGATGAAAGCAGAAAATGCCACTTTCGGTATCTCTTTCTGCGGCAGCGGCGGTGCAGGCGCTATCACTGCACAAACCAAACACGGTTACAAAGCCAAGTACGGGATGCGTTCAGTGGAAGAGGGCGTCACCGCCATCAATGAAGGCAACAATGTGCTGGGCTTCGGCTTTATGGATAAAGAAGAGCTGGGCGAGCGCCTGGTGCTGGCCTGGGCCAAGAAGTACGGTAAGTGAGTATGAAAGAACACTTCTCAGAAACGGTGAGAGTGAAGGGGCGCGGCGATACTAAAGCCAAAGCCTTTGCTGACGCCCTGAATCATGTTCAGGGCTCGGTTCTGAAATCGTCTCCCCATATTTTACTGCGTATTGAGCCACAGGATGTGCAGGTTGTTCAGGCGCGAGTCCAGGTGAAGAAAGAGGCCTTTTTGTTCTTCTTTCTGAAGCGCGAAAAACAAATGTTCAGCGTGGAGCTGGATGTTTCCGTCAATGTTACGGCCATCAATATGGACAAAGTGGACTTCTTCACATCCTAAAATACCCGTCATCCTTCGAGCCGCAGGTGTGTTGTCTGCACTCGCTTACCCCAGTCACTTACTTAAGTAAGCTCCCGGGGATAAACGAGCTTGTCGCCTTCCTGCAACTCAAATGATTTAGGGCATACATAATCAATGAAAAGAGAAGGGCATACGCATGTTCTTAATTATATTAATAAAATCGCTAATTATTGGTGGTCTGGTTGGCGTAGGGGTTGGTGCCGGGGCTGCTCGTATGTTTCATGCGCCAACCACGCAAGGGATGGGCGCATTTCGTACTCTGGGTGAGCTCAACTCCTGCGAGGGTGATCCGGCTTCACACTTCTCGTTCGGGCTAGGTTTCTTTTTTAACGCGTGGGCTTCTTCGGTCGCTGCGGGTGCGTTTACCCAGGATGTTGACCATCGCATTATCCCAAACTGGGGAGCTGCTGCGCTGATGGTGAAAAACCGCAACGTCGCTGAAACCCTACATGATCCGCGCAAGATGGCTATTGCGTGCGGCGTCATCGGCATGATTGTGGTGGCCTTCCTTAACACGACTGCTTCTGCCGTTCCCGCGGCATTACAGGTCACAGCGGTCAAGGTTCTGGTGCCTGCGGCGAATTTACTGGTTAACACCGTGATGCCGGTTATTTTCTGGTTGGCGGCGATTGATGCCGGTAAGAAATCAGGCTTCTGGGCCACGATTTTCGGCGGCTGTGCGCAGTTGATTATGGGCAACGCCGTTCCTGGCCTGGTGCTCGGCATCCTGATTGGTAAAGGTGTGGAAGAAAGCGGTTGGAACCACGTGACCAAAGTGATGATGGTTGCGATTGTGGCGCTGTTTGTTCTGAGCGGCTTCTTCCGTGGCTTCGACATTAAGACTCTTGAATCCTTCCATCTGACCGTGCCGAACTGGCTGGATCTGATTCACAATTCATTGAGCGGAAAGCGCTAAGCGGAAAATAACGGAGCCTGTGATGGAAGAGAATAAAGGTTTTTGGTACGCCGACTGGTCTTTCCCGATTTTTGTTGGCCTGCTTTCTTCCGGCGTGTTTGCCGGGACACACATGTATTACCTGTACGGCATCGGTGCATTTAACGAAGTGGCATTTGTTGCAATGCTGCGTACCGGGATTGATACCGGCGTGTATGGCGCGGTGGCCGCGTTTGGCGCCAGCTTCCTGTTCGCCCGCATCATCGAAGGTTCGCTGGTCGGGATTTTGGATATCGGCGGTGCGATTCAAACCGGTGTCGGGCTGGGCGTTCCAGCGTTGTTACTGGGGGCGGGTATTGTTTTCCCGGTAGCGAACTTCGCGGCGTCTCTGGTCACGGGGTTGGCGATTGGGGTGGCGATTGGTTACGTGATAATACTTGCGCGTAAATTCACCATCAACCAGAGCAATTCGACGTATGGCGCAGATGTAATGATGGGAGCGGGTAATGCTTCTGGTCGCTTCCTTGGGCCGTTGATCATCCTGAGCGCGATGACTGCTTCTATCCCGATTGGTATCGGCTCTCTGATTGGTTCACTGCTGTTTTACCTGTGGAACAAACCGATTACCGGTGGCGCAATTCTTGGCGCGATGATCTTTGGGGCATTTTTCCCGATTGCTTTATAGGCCTTAGCGGGAAACCGGAGATACCCGGGGTGACTTCAGGGTTGGGGGTTCAGTACTGCACCCACTCCCTGAATTACCCCTAATAACCGGCTTCTGGAATCTTTCTGAAGGAAATAATATGTTCGACTTAATCCTACGCAACGCACGCCTGGTGGACGATACCGTTATCGATATCGCGCTCAAAGACGGCAAGATTGCTGCGTTGGGCGAGGTAACCGGTGAAGCTCGCGAAGAACGCCAGCTTAACGGCGAATACTATGTCAGCGCGGGCTGGATTGATTCTCACGTTCACTGTTACCAAAAATCCCCTATTTATCATGACGAACCTGACAGCATCGGCATTCATACGGGGGTGACGACCGTGGTTGATGCCGGAAGTACCGGTGCTGATGACATTGACGAATTCTACGAGCTGACGCGCAAAGCCGCGACCGACGTTTATGCGTTGCTGAACATCTCCCGTGTGGGGCTTATCGCGCAAAACGAACTGTCGGATATGGCGAATATCGACAAAGTTGCCGTGCGCGACGCGGTGCAGCGTCATCCAGGTTTTATCGTGGGTATCAAAGCGCGCATGAGCAGTAGCGTGGTGGGAGAAAACGGCATCAAACCGCTGGAGCGAGCTAAAGAAATCCAGCGTGAAAACGGTGACTTACCGTTGATGGTGCACATTGGTAATAACCCGCCAGATCTCAATGAAATTGCCGATTTGCTGACGAGTGGTGACATCATTACCCACTGCTATAACGGCAAACCCAACCGTATTTTGACGCCTGCGGGTGAACTGCGAGCCTCAATTTCCAAAGCGATTTCGCGTGGCGTGCGCCTCGATGTTGGCCACGGTACCGCAAGCTTTAGCTTCGAAGTGGCGAAAATCGCTATCAGCAAAGGCATTTTGCCGCACACCATCAGCTCAGATATTTATTGCCGCAACCGCATTAACGGCCCGGTGCATAGCCTCGGCGTGGTGATGTCTAAATTCCTTTCTATTGGTATGTCTCTGCCACAAGTCATTGATTGTGTTACTGCTCATGCAGCCGATGGACTGCGCCTGGCAAACAAAGGGCGCCTATCGGTGGGGCTTGATGGCGACTTGACCATTTTTGCCTTGCGTCGCCAGCCGATGCTATTTACCGACTCAGAAAGTCAAACACTCCAGGGCGAGCAGTTACTTATTGCGCTCGCCGCGGTGCGTGCCGGGAAGTGGTTTGACTCCGAAAAAGAGGAAAAATAACATGTCTTCTATTTATGAAAAATACAATTTAAAACAAGTCATTAACGCATCTGGCCGCATGACTGCGCTGGGGGTTTCTACTCCCCGTGCTGAAGTGGTTGAAGCGGTGACCACCGGCATGAATCACTACTTTGAAATGAAAGACCTGGTGAACAAAACGGGGGAATACATCGCAAAATTGCTCGATGTTGAAGCGGCGACCGTGGTGTCTTGCGCCTCTGCGGGAATCGCGCAATCCGTGGCGGCAGTGTTAGTAAAAGATAATTCCTGGCTGATTGAAAACCTGCATGCCACACCGCTTGAGAACAACGAAATCGTGTTGCCAAAAGGCCACAACGTAAACTTCGGCGCGCCTGTAGGCACCATGGTTTATCTCGGCGGCGGCAAAGTCGTTGAAGCGGGCTACGCCAATGAATGTTCTGCCGATCAACTGGCCGCAGCCATTTCCCCGCGCACCGCCGCCATTCTGTATATCAAATCACACCACTCGGTGCAGAAAAGTATGCTCAGCGTTGAGCAGGCGGTTGTAGTGGCTCGCAAGCATAACCTGCCATTAATTGTTGATGCGGCGGCGGAAGAAGATTTGGAGTGTTACTACCGTGCCGGTGCAGATCTGGTGATTTACAGCGGTGCTAAAGCCATTGAAGGCCCAACCAGTGGCCTGGTGATTGGCAAAGCGCAGTATGTCGAGTGGGTGAAGTTGCAAACCAACGGCATTGGCCGTGCTATGAAAGTCGGCAAAGAAGGTATTCTTGGCCTGACTTGCGCCATCGAGCACTATTTGACGGCAGCAAAAGAAAGTGGCGCACAAATGTCGGAAAAAATGACGCCGTTTATCGATAGCCTCAACACCCTTGATGGCATCAACGCCCGTGTCGTGTGGGATGCCGCTGGTCGCGACATCGCGCGGACTGAAATCAAGTTCAACGAAGCCGTGATTGGCATCAGTACGGTGGAATTAGTGAGTGCGCTCAAACAGGGCGAGTATGCGATATTCTTCCGTGGCTACAAGGCCAATGAAGGAATTATCGAAGCCGATGTGCGCAGCGTGAGCCCACAACAGCTAGAGATTATTTATCACAGCATTAAAGCATTGGTAAGCAAGGAGAAGCAGGCATGAAACTGACCCCGAATTTTTACCGTGACCGTGTCTGCCTGAACGTGCTGGCGGGCTCGAAAGAGAACGCAAAAGAGATTTATCAGGCAGCAGAAGGTCACGTGCTGGTCGGTGTGCTTTCCAAAAACTATCCGGATGTTGCCAGTGCCGTAGCCGATATGCGCGAGTACGCGGCGTTGATTGAGAATGCACTCTCCGTGGGCTTGGGTGCGGGCGACCCGAACCAGTCAGCGATGGTCAGCGAAATCTCGCGTCAGGTGCAGCCACAGCATGTAAACCAGGTGTTTACCGGTGTGGGGACTTCCCGTGCGTTACTTGGGCAAAGCGAAAGCGTGGTAAACGGCCTGGTCTCTCCAACCGGAACGGTCGGCAGGGTAAAAATATCCACCGGCCCGCTAAGTTCTGGTGCAGCGGAAGGTATTGTACCCGTCGAAACGGCGATTAAGTTGCTGAAAGATATGGGTGGCAGTTCCATCAAATACTTCCCGATGGGGGGGCTGGAATGCCGTGAAGAGTTTGAAGCGGTTGCCCGTGCTTGTGCAAAATACGATTTCTGGCTCGAACCGACAGGCGGTATCGATCTGGAAAACTATGAGGAGATCCTCAAGATCGCTCTGGACGCGGGAGTGAGCAAAATCATTCCGCATATTTACAGCTCGATCATTGATAAAGCGAGCGGTAACACCCGTCCGGAAGATGTGCGTACTTTGCTGGATATGACGAAGAAGTGGGTTGGCTAAGTGTAGCGGGCGCTAATCCCGCCCGATTAACGAAAGGAAACAGCAGTGAGATTCCCAAACCAACGTCTGGCTCAGTTGTTTGAGATGCTACAAAACGAGACACTGCCCCAGGATGAACTGGCGCGGCGTTTAACTGTTTCTACGCGCACCGTGCGTGCGGATATCACTGCCTTAAATGCATTAATGGCCGGGCATGGCGCGCAATTTGTTCTGAATCGCGGCGCAGGTTACCAACTCAACATTACCGACATGGCACTCTACCAGGTGCTTCAGCAGCAGCCTTCACGCCAGCTGCGCATCCCACGTAACTCGCCGGAACGGGTGCATTATCTGGTGGTGCGCTTTCTGACATCCGCATTCTCTTTAAAACTCGAAGATCTGGCAGAAGAGTGGTTTGTTAGTCGTGCGACTTTGCAAAGTGATATGGCAGAAGTGCGCGACTGGCTCGCTCGCTACAATCTGACCATTGAAACGCGCCCGCGCCACGGCATGAAGTTGTTTGGTAGCGAAATGTCGGTACGCGCCTGCCTCACCGAACTGCTCTGGCAGCTAACGCAAGAAGACAGTGATAATCCATTACTGACTGAAGAGTCGCTTAATGCTGGTGTGCCGGAACTACTGGCAGCAGAGTTGCACAACTGTTTCACGCGCTGCCGTATCCGCCTGACTGATGAAGGTGAACAGTTTATTCGTTTGTACTGCGCCGTTGCGGTGCGGCGTATTAGTGAAGGCTACCCGCTACCGGAGTTTAGCGCCGACAATGTCGATGAGGCCGTACGCGAAGCCGCGAAGCAAATCACCGTGCTGTTACAGATGCTGGCCGGTAAACCACTTTCGGAAGCGGAAGAACAGTGGCTGCAAGTGCATATCGCCTCACGCCAGGTGCAAGAAGTGGCACCGAGTGCCATTAGCGCCGACGATGACGAAGCACTGGTGAACTACATTCTGAGTTTCATTAACAACAACTATAACTACAACCTGCTGACCGATAAGCAATTACGGGCTGATTTACTTACGCATATCAAAACGATGATCACCCGCGTACGTTATCAAATAAACATCCCCAACCCGCTGCTGAGCAATATCAAACAGCACTATCCGATGGCATATGACATGACGCTTGCGGCAGTGTCGAGTTGGGGTAAATACACGCCTTTTGTCATTAGCGAAAACGAAATTGGTTTCCTGGTGCTGCATATTGGTGTCGGGCTGGAACGCCATTACAACATTGGTTATCAGCGTAACCCGCGTGTGCTGTTGGTTTGCGATACCGGTAATTCAACGGTGCGCATGATTCAGGCGATGTTGCTGCGCAAATATCCGCAGATAGAAGTCACAGCTATCATTTCGCTACGCGACTACGAACAGCTCGAAAGTGTTGAGGAAGATTTTGTTATCTCTACCACCAGAGTGACAGACAAAGCGAAGCCTACCGTGGTGGTCGCTCCGTTCCCGACGGAGTATCAGCTTGAACAGTTAGGTAAGCTGGTGCTGGTGGATCGTACGCGCCCGTATATGCTGGACAAATTCTTTGATGCCAGCCATTTCCGTGTCATTAACGAGCCGATCACGCAGCAGGAGTTGTTCAGCACGCTATGCCAGCAGCTTGAGCAAGAAGGGGTTGTCGGGGCGGATTTTTATCCGTCAGTGGTCGAGCGTGAGGCGATTGTCAGCACCGTGTTTGGCGAGGGTATTGCACTTCCGCACTCGTTGGGGTTGATGGCGAATAAAACCGTAGTCTATACCGTGCTTGCTCCGCAGGGCATTAGCTGGGGTGATGAAACGGCGCATGTCATCTTCTTGCTGGCAATCAGCAAAAGCGAATACGAAGAGGCGATGGCGATATACGATTTGTTTGTCACCTTCCTGCGCGAAAGGGCAATGCCGAGGCTGCGAAACAGTAAGGATTTTGACGGGTTTAAAGCGGTGGCAATGGATTGTTTAAGTCGGTTTTAGTTTTTGTAGGGCGGATAAGCTTGCGCCATCCGCCCTTCGTAGGACAGTCAGTCCTGCGTTACTTCAGAATAGTAAACGCGGTGGTCACATGTTTTACATCACTGACCCGGCTGGCAACATCAGCCGCAGCTTTGGCTTCCCGTTCTGTTACCAGACCCAGTAAGAAGACTTCGCTATTCTCGGTGGTGACTTTCACACTGGTTGATTTCACCTGGTCGCTCGCCAGCAATTGCGAACGCACTTTGGTGGTAATCCAGGTATCTGATGAAGCCGTGCCTAAACCAATCGGCGCCATTTGACGGATTTCGTTGTACACCTCGGTGGTGCCATCAACGCCCAGCGCAATTTGTTTGGCTCGTGCAGCGAGTTCAGTATTTGGCGCCTGGCCCACTAAAAGGACTTTGCCCTGATAGGTAGAGACGTTAATTCGTGCTTCTTTCTTGATTTGCGCGTCTTTGTTCAGAGCGCTGCTGACGTTCAACTCCAGCGTGCCATCGTCAACCTGAGTACCGACTGTACGTGGATCTGTCGCGGTTTTCGTCGCGACAGCCGCGGTACCCACCACTGCGGCAGCAACACAACCTTGTAGCAGTAACGCAGTAAAAAGGACTGCAAGTGGCTTAAATGCCTTCATCTGTACTCCTTAATCGTCCTGGTGTGGGAATAACGTATTATCAATCAGATCGCATAAGCAGTTAACCGTCAGCATATGCATTTCCTGAATGCGTGCACTGCGGTGAGAAGGGATACGGATTTCAACATCCTGAGGCCCTAATAAGCCAGCCAATTCCCCGCCGTCATAGCCAGTCAATGCAACAATAGTCATGTCACGCGTCACGGCAGCTTCTACCGCTTTGACGATATCACGACTGTTACCGCGGGTCGAAATCGCGAGCAAAACGTCACCGGTCTGGCCAAGCGCACGTACTTGTTTAGCATACACTTCTTCGTGTAAACGATCGTTTGCGATCGCGGTTAAGACTACGTTATCAGCATTAAGTGCAATGGCAGGTAAACTCGGGCGCTCAGTTTCAAAGCGGTTGATCATACTGGCGGCAAAATGCTGGGCATTAGCCGCAGAAGTGCCGTTGCCACAGCACAGAATTTTATTGCCATTGAGCAGCGACTGAACCAGTGTCATTGCTGCACGGGAGATAGCATCTGGCAGAGCTTCAGCTGCCGCAATCTGGGTTTGAATACTTTCCGTGAAGCAGCCTTTGATTCTTTCGAGCACGTTTATTTACCTGGTTACTTTAAACATCTGCGGTGAACGCGTTGGTTAACCACTCTATTTCATTGCCGGTGAAGGCTAACACATCGAAACGGCAATCCACAGTATCAAAACTACCTGATGTGCGGGCTAACCAATACCGAGCAGCATGTAACAACTTTTGTTGCTTGCGGCGGGTGACACTGGCCGCTGCTCCACCAAAGAGATTAGAGC
>NZ_DATERI010000085.1:0-39060 GCF_035271705.1 Buttiauxella sp. | reverse complement strand
AAAAAAAAGACCGAATACGATTCCTATATTCGGTCCAGGGAAATGGCTCTTGGGAGAGAGCCGTGCGCTAAAAGTTGGCATTAATGCAGGCAGAGTTCGCCTTGCCTTCTAAGAATAGATTACCGGCGCAGCTTTTCCAGTCGGGCGCTAAAGTGTTCGAAAAAAATCTGCGTTACAGGTGACGTTTTAGACAAAAACCGCACTATCCGGGCCACGGGTAGTGCGGTTTTCTATTTAAAATGAATGAGCTAACTATTTTAGCTACATAATTTCTCTGCACGATCAATAAATGGCGCCAGACTCATTTTTTGCCCTGGCGTTTTCGGATCATCTATCTGAATCACAGAGATAGGCTGGCCGGTTGTCTTGCCACTCGCCACCTGCTGTTGGGCAATTTCATTAAGCGGGTATTGCATCAATGTGCTTGGGTTGATAGCAAACAACGCATGACCCGCACGGCAACTCAACATCACCTCTTCACGGTTAAACGCCCAGTTATCTTTGCCCATTTCAAAACGGCTCACGGTGATGATTTGCGGTGCGGCAAACGCACTGCTCGCACAAGCCAGCAAAAACAACGTCAAAATACTTTTTTTCATGGATATCTCTTGAGCTAATAATGTCTTCAGTACGGTTCCCAGGTTGCGAAAATGCTAACCACCAGGAGTACCGCCACCGACAAAATGATTTCCAACCAGGTTAAGCGGATAAACTGTTTTGTTGCCGTTGGAGCACGGTTAAATCGCGGCACCAAAAAATAACGGTTATACAATGCGATGATAACCATCACAGCAACAAAGACAACCTTCACCAATAATAAGCGCACATAGTCGCTGTCCTGAGGCAATGACCAACCCAATATCATCAGGCTGTTGATTAACCCACTCAGTAGCACCGCTGCAACCGCCAAATGCCCGTAACGGGAAAAACGCATCATCGCGGTCATCGCCGCGCCGCGCCAGCGGGGTTTTCCTGCCATGCGCATGCACATAATCAGCGGAAGTAACCCCCCTACCCACCAGCCAGCGCCCAGTAGATGCACAGCATGGTTCAATCGCTGCACACCACCATAGAAGCCTTCACGCATGGCAGCGTGCCCAACACCTGCCAGTAAAATGAGTTGCGCAGCAGCAAGAAGCATCAGCAAAGCTTGTAAGGTGCGCGGTTTAAGCAGCAGAACCACAACCGTCACCACGCCAAGTAAAATCTGCCACAACCACACTGAACCAAAGCGCGTGCCAAGCACGGTTAGCCAAGTCTGGGGATTAATCGTATCCCGCCATCCGCTACCCATCATTCCGGCCTGAGCGCAAAAAAGTAATACGGCGCTGAGCATTGTTATCCAGACGGCAGTATGCCACTGCCATTTCAGGCGACGAATGAGTACTGGCTTAAATGCCTGAGGTGCTAACAATGAGCATGAAATGGTACTGCCGAGCAGCACCATGAGGGCGGAAAAATGGATAAATCGCAGCGCGATATAGAATGTAGGCAACATTCTGCTTATTTCACCGAGAACGGGTACTTCCCTTTGGTCTTATGTCCATCCACCGACACGACATGCCAGTCGACCTGGTAGTCGCCCGGTTTCAGCGTCTCCTCGATCGGGACAATCAGCTGTTTATCGTCTTTTTCGTTACGTTTCGCCGTACCGGTTTTGACCGCAGTTTGCTGTGGCCCGGTCAGAGTGATTCCGCTAAAATTAGCCTCTACACCTTCAGAAAAAGTGAGGGTAATCGCCTGTGGTGAAGCGCTTACCGCAGCGTTTGCCGCAGGGTATTGATGTTGTAAATGCGCATGCGCAAAAGCGGAACCAGAAACGCTAAGAGCCGTTATGAGTGTAGTGAGGGTCAAAAGACGAGATCGTGTGAAAGCCATATCAACTATTCCTTTTCCTTATTCAAGACGGCAAAAGGATAACCTTGAGCCCCGGTTAAGTCGAGATGAGAACGGCTATCAATAAATGTAAAAACTTGTCATCAACTTCATCTGCAAGTACCTTTGCGGCACAAAACAGGAGACCAATATGAATCACAATCTTGCTGAATTACCCCAGGACGAAATGGATAAGATCAATGTGGATCTTGCGGCTGCGGGCGTGGCATTTAAGGAACGCTATAATATGCCGGTGATTGCTGAAGTCGTCGAGCGCGAACAACCAGCCCATCTGCGAGATTGGTTCAGAGAACGCTTGATTGCGCACCGGCTGGCGTCAGTCAATCTGTCACGACTGCCGTATGAACCTAAAGTGAAATAATTACCCCTATCAATAAACCTCCTTACAAAATGATGTTCAGGTTTTCCCCGGAAAAAAAATAATAGAGGGTTCGCGGCGATCATGGCGAATGACTTGCTGTTGACCGACGTGATGAGAAAGGTTGGCACGGAGAAATCATTCCATTACGCTAGCGCGTTAACCAAACCTGCGAAGTTTTGATGGAGTAAGTATGCTGCGCATTATTGATACGGAAACCTGCGGTTTACAGGGCGGCGTGGTGGAAGTGGCATCCGTCGATATCGTCAATGGTGAGATTGTTAATCCCATGAGCGATTTAGTGCGTCCGGATCGCCCCATTAGCCATCAGGCGATGGCCATTCACAAGATTACCGAAGCGATGGTGGCAGATAAACCGTGGATTGAAGATGTCATTCCGCGCTATTACGGCAGCCCATATTATGTCGCCCACAACGCCAGTTTCGACCAGCGCATGTTACCTGAAATGCCTGATAGCGAATGGATTTGTACCGTAAAGCTGGCCCGTCGTTTATGGCCTGGTATCAAATACAGCAACATGAGTTTGTATAAATCGCTCCAACTTGAGGTTGAAACACCTGCCGGGCTTTATCATCACCGCGCGCTATTTGATTGCTACATTACCGCCGCTTTGCTGTTGCGGATCATGAATGAGTCCGGCTGGACACCAGACCAAATGGTTACCATTACTGGCCGCCCGGCACTGGTATCCACCATGGGGTTCGGGAAATATCGGGGTAAGCCGATTGCTGAAATTGCAGAAAAAGATCCGGGCTATTTACGCTGGATGTTAAATAACATCAAAGAATTAGCGCCGGATCTCAGAATGACGCTTAAACATTATCTCGAAGGGTAATCACGCGTTACTGAGCACGCCCTGGTAAGGTGCCTTGCGCCAGGGCAATCAAGAATGCGTATTCTAATGCCACGCCCTCATAGGATTTAAAGCGTCCAGACTTCCCGCCATGTCCTGAGTCCATATCGGTACACAGCAACAACAAGTTATCGTCGGTACGCGTCTCACGCAGTTTTGCCACCCATTTTGCCGGCTCCCAATATTGTACCTGCGAATCGTGCAAGCCGGTCGTCACAAGTATATGAGGATAACCTTGTTTGGTGAGTTGGTCATAGGGGCTGTACTGTTTGATGTAGTGGTAATACTCCGGATCTTGCGGATTCCCCCACTCCTCGAATTCACCCGTGGTTAACGGAATCGACTCATCAAGCATCGTCGTCAGCACGTCAACAAAAGGCACCTGGGCGACGACGCCATGAAACAGCTCAGGCCGCATGTTGATTACCGTACCCACAAGTAACCCGCCCGCACTTCCCCCCATGGAGTACAGCAGGTTTTCAGCCCCGTAACCCTGCTTGAGTAAGGCATCACACACATCAAGATAATCATTGAACGTGTTCACTTTCTTCAGGTACTTGCCATCTTCGTACCATTGCTGGCCCAGTTCGCCACCGCCCCGCACATGCGCAATCGCAAACACAAATCCGCGATCTAACAAGCTCAGACGGCTGCTGCTGAAATCGGCGTCCATGCTGCTGCCATACGAACCGTAGCCGTAAACCAGTAACGGATTATTACCCCGCTTAAAATGTTCACGGTGATACACCAGAGAAACAGGCACCTGCACGCCATCACGAACCGTTACCCACATATGTTCACTGCGATAATGGCTGGCATCGAATCCCGCGACTTCAGTTTGCTTAATCACCCGTCTCTCGCCGGTATCCATATCCAGCTCAAACAACGTATCAGGCGTGGTCATCGACGAGTAGCCGTAACGCAAACGCGAGGATTCCGGCTCAGGATTGTAGCCAAGCCATGTCACATAGGCTGGGTCATCAAATGCAATTCCGGTAACTTCATGCGTTTTCCGGTTGATTTGGCGCAGGCTCGTCAGCCCCAGCTTACGTTCTTCAACCACTAACCAATCAGTAAACAGGGTAAAACCTTCCAGCATCACCTGCTCACGCGCTGGGATCAGTACTTCCCATTGGTTTTCATCACGGACTTTACTGCGATACAAACCAAAGTTTTTGCCGTCGCGATTGGAGCGTAAATAGAAATTATGCTGGAAGTGATCGAGCGTATATTCGTGGTCTTTGCGACGCGGAACAAAGCTTTGCGGCTGCGCATCGACCCATTCTGCATCCAGCAGCAACACTTCACTGGTCGTCGCACTGCTTAGATAAATTAAGACAAAGTGCTTCGAGGTGGTTTTATTCACACTGACATAAAACATTTCGTCTTTTTCTTCGTAAACCAACTCGTCATCGGTGGAAGGATGCCCCACCGTGTGACGCCAAACCTGGTATGGCAAAAGCGTTTTAGGATGCTTGCGGACGTAGTAAAGCGTCGCGGAATCGTTCGCCCAGACAAAACTGCTGGAGACATTGTCCAGCACTTCCGGATACCAGTTTCCGGTTTCGAGATTACGGAAGCGTAAACCGTACTGGCGACGTGAGAGAAAATCCTCCGCCAGCGCCATCACCGTATTATCTGGCGTGATGCTCATCCCGCCCATGGTGTAAAACTCGCTATGGGCCGCGCGACGATTGCCGTCGACAAGTAGGTTCCACTCTTCCCATTCGCTGAGCACCACTGACTGGCGTTGATAAATGGCGTACTCATTACCGGTTTCAAAAACCTGGCGATAGCGATAACCATTTTGCGTATAGGGCGCGGAAATATCGCGCTGTGGAATACGGTCGATCATCTCTTTGAGCAGCTGGTCCTGTAATGCCTGTTGCGTGCTCATCACCTGTCGACCGTAGTCATTCTCCTGATGAAGATAATCAAGGACCTGTTCATCGGTGCGATCGTCGTCACGTAACCAGTAATAGTTGTCGATGCGGGTATCACCATGCGTGGTCATGGTGTGAGGTATTTTTTTTGCTTTAGGAGGCATGTCGATATTCATTTTTGAGTTAACACCCTGTAAGGGTGGCAAATTCAGACAGCCTTGCAAGCGTAACGTGGGATTTTAGCGAACGACCAACGTATTGAGAGTGCAAAAGGCTAAAGATGAGAAAAGAAACGCGCCGGTATCCCGACGCGATTAAACTTAGGCAGCTTTGGTGCGCTTACGCGGATGTTCGGCCACTTTATCGTCAGAAACTTCTTCCTCGGAAATAGTTTCAGAAGCTTCATCTGCGGCCATCACGGTGCCCTGCTCTGGCAATTTCCCGCTTTTCAGTACGGTGGAAAGCACATCTTTGTTTTCTGCCATCCACATCGCCAGCACATCATTTTGGCCTTCTTCGAGAGCAATTGGGCTTTGAGTCAACCAATCACTCAACACTTCAGCCAAATCGAGCATTTTGTCATAGGCGTCTGCGTCCTTTTTACTGGCAAATGACATTTTTTCCTGCCCCTCTCGTACAACAACGTATTTGATTTCAACCGCCATTTTGCAGCTCCGATTTAACTGTTTATTTAAACAGTATAATAATATTAACCTTGTATCGCAAGCGGGAAAATCACTGCGTACGCAAACGTTTTCGTTTATAATTCGCCGGTCTATTTTCTCCGTTTAGGTATACAGATTATGTCAATTTTGGGAACAGCGCTTCGTCCTTCAGCTACTCGTGTGATGTTGTTGGGGTCGGGCGAATTAGGAAAAGAAGTGGCAATTGAATGTCAGCGTCTGGGTCTGGAAGTCATTGCCGTAGACCGCTACGCCGATGCCCCTGCGATGCATGTCGCGCACCGTAGTCATGTCATTAACATGCTGGATGGTGCCGAGCTTAAAAAACTGGTCGCGACCGAAATGCCCGATTTTATTGTTCCCGAAATTGAAGCCATTGCTACGGATATGCTGGTTGAACTGGAACAGCAAGGCCAGTACGTTGTGCCTTGCGCCAGAGCCGCCAAGTTGACCATGAACCGCGAAGGCATTCGTCGTCTGGCTGCTGAAGAACTGGGTCTGCCAACCTCCAGCTACCATTTTGCCGATAGTGAAACCGCGTTCTTGCAAGCCGTCGAAGACATTGGCCTGCCTTGTATCGTGAAACCGGTCATGAGCTCTTCCGGTAAAGGGCAAAGTTTTATCCGCAGTGCCGATCAGTTAGCCAAAGCCTGGGAATATGCTCAACTGGGTGGCCGTGCCGGTAAAGGGCGTGTGATTGTCGAAGGCGTGGTGAATTTTGATTTTGAAATCACCTTGTTGACCATCAACGCAATCGATGGCGTCCATTTCTGTGCCCCGATTGGTCATCGCCAGGAAGATGGCGATTATCGTGAATCCTGGCAGCCACAGAAGATGAGTGATGTTGCCCTTGCACGCGCGCAGGAAATTGCAGAAAAAGTCGTGAAGTCTTTAGGTGGTTACGGGCTGTTTGGTGTTGAGCTGTTTGTTTGTGGCGATGAGGTTATATTCAGTGAAGTCTCCCCTCGCCCACACGACACCGGCATGGTGACACTGATTTCTCAGGATGTGTCAGAGTTCGCCTTGCATGTTCGTGCATTCCTGGGTTTGCCAATTGGTGATATTCGCCAGTACGGCCCAGCAGCTTCAGCAGTTATTCTCCCGGAATTAACCAGCGATAACGTATTGTATGGCAACGTCGGTGGCGCGGTGGGTGCAGGCTTACAAGTGCGTCTGTTCGGTAAGCCAGAAATCAGTGGGAAACGTCGCATGGGTGTTGCATTGGCGACAGGGTCTAGCGTGGAAGATGCTATTGCACGCGCCATTGCGGCGACTAAAGCCGTTATCGTCAAAGGCTAAAAAAAATCCTCGCTCATTTGAGCGAGGATTTTATAACACGAATCATTCGAGTTGCAGGAAGGCGGCCAGAGAATGAATCCCCGGGAGCATAGATAAACTATGTGACCGGGGTGAGTGAACGTAGCCAACGCATCTACAGCTCGAAGGATGACGTGTTATTTCGCGCCTTCGACAGCTTCACGAGCAAGCTGGGTGATCCGATCGTAATCACCCGCTTCCAGAGCGTCAGCCGGAACCAACCAGGAACCACCGATACACAGAACGCTTTTCAGCGCCAGGTAGTCACGGTAGTTAGCCGGTGTGATACCGCCAGTTGGGCAGAAACGAACCTGAGAGAATGGGCCTGCGATAGCTTGCAGAGCTTTAGTGCCGCCATTGGCTTCAGCTGGGAAGAATTTGAATTCTTTCAAGCCGTAGTCCAGACCCAGCATGAGTTCAGAAACCGTGCTGATACCTGGGATCAATGGGATGGTGCCTTCAGTTGCCGCTTTCAGCAACGGCTCAGTCAGACCTGGGCTGATGGCAAACTGCGCGCCAGCTTCGGTAACTTCTGCCAGTTGTTGTGGATTCAGAACAGTACCTGCGCCGATAATCGCTTCTGGAACTTCTTTCGCGATTGCACGGATAGCGTCCATTGCGCATGGAGTACGCAGAGTCACTTCCAGAACACGTACGCCGCCAGCCACTAACGCTTTAGCCATTGGTACTGCGTGTTCCAGTTTGTTTACTACGATAACCGGAACGACCGGTCCTGTTTTCAGGATCTGTTCCGCAGTAGTTTTCCAGTTTTTCATCTAAGAGCCTCTTCAACCAACTTTATAATTCATTTCCAGTGCGGCAATTGCTACATCTGGTCCTTAAAATTTAATGCAGGTCGCGCCCTGTTCCGCGCCAGATAACTGTTCGCGTAACGCGCTAAATAGTTCACGGCCGGTTCCAACGCGATCCGCGCTGAGGTCCGGGTGATATGCAGTGCGCTTTTCCAGTTCAGCATCATCGACCAGCAATGTCAGTTCACCCGTTTGACCGTTGACGCGAATCATATCGCCATCGCGGACTTTTGCCAGCAGCCCACCATCATAAGCTTCTGGGGTAACATGGATTGCAGAGGGCACCTTACCTGATGCGCCCGACAGCCGTCCATCAGTGACTAACGCAATTTTGAAACAGCGGTCCAATAATACCCCAAGTGGCGGCATAAGTTTATGTAATTCTGGCATGCCATTCGCTTTTGGCCCTTGATGACGCACAACCACCACGCAATCGCGGTCAAGTTCACCGGCTTCAAATGCAGGTAAAACATCATGCTGGCTTTCAAAAATGACCGCTGGTGCTTCGACAATTTGATTCTCGACCGGAACCGCAGACGTTTTCATTACCGCACGTCCAAGGTTACCGCTGAGCAGTTTAGTGCCACCGTGTTTGGAGAATGGTTTTTCAAAGGTTGCGATAACATCGGTATCGAGTGGGGTTGCTGCACCTTCACGCCACGCGAGCTGGCCGTTATCCAGCCACGGTTCCATAGTGTAGTGTTGCAAGCCAAAGCCCGCGACGGTATTGACATCTTCATGCAGCAAACCACCTTTGAGTAATTCGCGCATCAGCACGGGTACACCGCCCGCAGCCTGGAAATGGTTGATGTCCGCCGGGCCGTTCGGGTACAAGCGAGCCAGTAAAGGCACGACATCAGAAAGGTCAGAGAAATCATCCCAGTCAATGATGATGCCAGCCGCACGCGCCATCGCGACCAGGTGCATGGTGTGGTTGGTTGAACCGCCAGTGGCCAACAACGCGACGATGCCATTTACCACCACTTTTTCGTCAATCATTTTCCCGATTGGCATCCACTCATTGCCATTTCCCGTCAAGCGCGTCACCTGGCGTGCCGCTGCTGCGGTTAACTCATGGCGCAGAGGAGCATCTGGATGAACGAACGAGGAACCCGGTAACTGCATACCCATGAACTCAACGACCATTTGATTGGTGTTGGCGGTGCCATAAAACGTGCAGGTGCCTGGCGCATGGTAAGACGCGGCTTCAGCGTCGAGTAAGGCCTGACGGTCAGCTTTGCCTTCAGCATAAAGCTGACGAACGCGTACTTTCTCTTTATTCGCTAAACCGCTGGCCATTGGGCCTGACGGGACAAACACTGCAGGTAAATGGCCAAATGAGAGGGCGGCCATGGTCAAACCTGGGACGATTTTATCGCATACGCCAAGGTACAAAGCGCCGTCGAACATGTTATGTGACAGACCAATAGCGGTCGACATCGCGATAATTTCGCGACTGAGCAGTGACAGCTCCATACCATCCTGGCCTTGAGTCACCCCATCGCACATCGCTGGCACGCCACCCGCAACCTGCCCTATAGCACCGACAGAATGTAACGCTTTACGAATCTGGTCAGGGTAATACTCATACGGTTGGTGAGCAGAAAGCATATCGTTATAGGAAGTAATGATCGCAATGTTGTTACGCAGCATACTCTTCAGCGCGTCTTTATCTTCTGGCTGACAAGCCGCAAAACCATGAGCCAAATTCCCGCACGCCAATTCAGAACGGTGGACAGTACCGGACTTCGCTTTTTCGATGCGGGCCAGGTAAGTTTCGCGGGTCTGGCGAGAGCGTTCAACGATGCGTTTTGTTACGCGTAACAAAATTTGATTCATAACAGGTCCTCTAAAAAGTGGCTGCCGTCGCTTTGGCAGGTGGTCGACGTTACCGGCTCAGTTTCTTCCAGTGAGGCGGCTATACGTACCATCAGGGCAAAATCGCTTCAGCTAGTGTAAATAAAAAAGCCCTGCTGGTGAATCCAGTCAGGGCTTTTAAATTAAAAAAAATCCACTACTTTGGAGCTAGATCATGTTACCGGTAAAATACGAATCGTTTGTTACACGGTTTTTGCACAATTACGCCGATTCCATCCGCTAAATCATTCGGGTTGCAGGTAGGCGGCAAACGACCGAATCCCCAGGAGCTTACATAAGTAAGTGACTGGGGGGAGCGAGTGCAGCCAACACCCCTGCAACTCGATGGATGACGCGGATTTACTCGAACTCGTTCCACGAACGCCCATCACGGGTAATCATTGCAACCGATGCTACAGGCCCCCAGGTTCCCGCCTGGTAAGGTTTAGGTGCATCGTTGTCAGCGGCCCAAGCCTCAGTGATTGAATCGACCCATTTCCATGCTTCTTCGACTTCATCACGACGAACGAACAATGCCTGAATACCGCGCATGGTCTCCAGCAGGAGGCGCTCGTAAGCATCGGCCAGATGGGATTCATTAAAGGTTTCGGAGTAGCTCAAGTCCAGTTTGGTGGTTTGCAGGTTGTGCTTGTGATCAAGTCCTGGCACTTTGTTGAGCACCTGAATATCCACGCCTTCATCTGGCTGCAGACGAATGGTGAGTTTGTTCTGCGGCAAATCTTGCCAGGAATCTTTAAACAAGTTCAGCGCTGGGCTCTTGAAATAGACCACAACTTCAGAGCATTTGGTGGGTAGACGTTTACCGGTACGCAGGTAGAACGGCACACCAGCCCAACGCCAGTTGTCGATATCCACACGAATGGATACAAACGTTTCGGTGCCGCTAGATTTGTTCGCACCTTCTTCTTCCAGATAGCCCGGGACTTTTTTACCCTGCGCAAAACCCGAGGTGTACTGGCCGCGAACCGTTTTTTCACGCACATTGCTGCGGTCGATACGGCGTAGAGATTGCAGAACTTTTACTTTCTCATCGCGGATATGGTCAGCCGTGAGGTCTGATGGCGGGGACATGGCAATCATGCACAGGATTTGCAGCAGGTGGTTTTGAATCATGTCGCGCATCTGCCCGGCCTGATCAAAGTAACCCCAACGCCCTTCAATACCGACTTCTTCAGCAACCGTGATTTCCACGTGGTCGATAGTTTTGTTATCCCAGTTATTCGCAAACAGAGAGTTAGCAAAACGCAGTGCCAGCAGGTTCAGTACCGTCTCTTTTCCTAAATAGTGGTCAATACGGTAAACCTGGCACTCTTCAAAATACTCACCGACCTGGTCGTTGATGTCCTTAGAGGTTGCAAGCGAGGTGCCGAGTGGTTTTTCCATCACTACGCGAGCAGGTTTTGCGTTGAGTTTCGCCTTACCCAAACCTTTACAGATGGCGCCAAAAGTACTTGGTGGCATAGCAAAATAGTTGATAGTGACGCGATTTTGCTGATCGAGCATCTTACCGAGTTTGGTAAAAGCTGCAGTGTCGTTTACATCCAGATTGCAAAAATCAAGACGGCCGCTCAATTTGTCCCACAGGCTTTCGTCGATCTTTTCCTTCATAAAGGTTTCGATCGCCTCACGCACCACTTTGGTATACGCCTCTTTATCCCAGTCTGCGCGGCCCACGCCCAGGATACGTGTATCTGGGTGGATCTGCCCCGCCTTTTCCAACTGATATAAGGAAGGCAGCAGTTTCCGACGCGCAAGGTCGCCTTTTGCACCGAAAATCACCAGGTCACATGCCTGAGCTGTCTGTGTTACCGCCATGTTTTGTCTCCTCGTTTCGGAAATACCGGTTTCCTCCATCATACTTCAAGTTGCAGGTGTGTTGGCTGCAACTCCAATTATCACGGAGTAATAAGTTCCGGCCCGTTTGTAGTTTTATTACAGAACAATGTACTGCTTTTAGTTAATTCAGGTAAATCCTTGCCCATTATTTGATCGCTTTCGTGGGCAAAATTTGCCCGTCAGAGCCATTTTTCCCATTGAATCGTGGAATTTTCTGACGATTTAATGTCGATGTATATCATGCCTAAAGTTAGACACTGATCATGTAATGAAAAAAAACAACATCATTACACCGATTAACTTGCCACTTCGCTGAATGGCGAGGGTATATTCTTGCTAAATCGTGACACGATTTCTCCTTTTATAGAAATCGACAAAATCCATGAGTGCCGGACACCTATGAATATGCTGGACAAAATCCAGTCCCAACTGGAACACCTTAGCAAATCAGAACGTAAAGTCGCAGAAGTGATTCTTACCGCACCGCAAGATGCCATTCACTCAAGCATTGCCACTCTCGCCCGCAGCGCTGACGTTAGCGAACCGACAGTCAACCGATTTTGCCGCCGTCTTGAAACCAAAGGCTTCCCGGATTTTAAATTACATTTAGCGCAAAGTCTGGCGAATGGCACTCCTTATGTAAACCGGAATGTTGACGAAGACGATAGCGTTGAAGCTTATACCGGCAAAATCTTCGAATCCGCCATGGCAAGCCTTGACCAGGTGCGGCAATCACTGGATATGGCCGCGGTCAATCGCGCCGTAGATTTACTCACGCAGGCCAAGAAAATTGCTTTCTTTGGTTTGGGTTCCTCGGCCGCAGTCGCCCATGATGCGATGAATAAATTCTTCCGTTTTAATGTACCGGTTATCTATTCTGACGATGTCGTTTTACAGCGCATGAGCTGCATGAATTGCAGCGAAGAAGACGTTGTCGTGCTTATCTCGCATACCGGGCGCACCAAAAACCTGGTTGAATTGGCGCAATTAGCCCGAGAGAACGATGCCATTGTGCTGGCGATAACCTCAGAAGGCTCACCACTGGCTCGCGAAGCGACACTCTCTTTACTGCTGGACGTACCAGAAGATACCGACATTTATATGCCAATGGTGTCCAGACTCGCGCAATTAACAGTCATTGATGTACTGGCGACCGGTTTTACTTTACGTCGTGGCGCGAAATTCAGAGATAACTTGAAGCGAGTCAAAGAAGCGCTAAAGGAATCGCGTTTTGATAAGGGGCATTTTGTCTCAGGTGAGAACAATTAAGTTTTTATAACAAAGCTGTAACTTTTTAGGTCATTCGGTTAAGTTGTTGCATTGCGTTTTTACGCATTCCGATTTGCCGAATTTTTTTGTTAACACAACACCACAGTTGTTTCAGTCAACGGAGTAATACATGTCCAGACGGCTACGTAGAACCAAAATCGTTACCACTTTAGGCCCGGCAACCGACCGCGACAATAATCTGGAAAAGATTATCGCAGCTGGCGCTAACGTGGTACGTATGAACTTTTCCCATGGCACCGCAGAAGATCATCAGATCCGTGCTGATAAAGTTCGTGAAATTGCCGCTAAACTGGGTCGTCATATCGCTATCCTGGGCGATTTGCAGGGGCCAAAAATTCGTGTCTCTACCTTCAAAGAAGGTAAAGTATTCCTTAATATCGGCGACAAATTCCTGCTTGATGCCAACCTGGGTAAAGGTGAAGGCGACAAAGAAAAAGTCGGTATCGACTATAAAGGTCTGCCAGCTGACGTTGTCACCGGTGACATCCTGCTGCTTGATGATGGCCGTGTGCAGTTAAAAGTACTCGACGTTCAGGGTATGAAAGTGTTCACTGAAGTCACCGTAGGTGGCCCGCTGTCGAATAACAAAGGTATCAACAAACTGGGTGGCGGCCTGTCAGCCGAAGCGCTGACCGAAAAAGACAAAGCCGACATTTTGACTGCCGCAAAAATCGGTGTCGATTACCTGGCAGTCTCTTTCCCACGTTGTGGCGAAGACTTGAACTACGCACGCCGCCTGGCACGTGATGCAGGTTGTGACGCTAAGATTGTCGCGAAAGTTGAACGTGCTGAAGCGGTCTGTGACGAAGCGGCGATGGACGACGTTATTCTCGCGTCTGACGTGGTGATGGTGGCTCGTGGTGACCTGGGCGTTGAAATCGGCGACCCTGAGCTGGTCGGTATTCAGAAGACCCTGATTCGTCGTGCGCGTAAACTCAACCGTGCGGTGATTACAGCGACTCAAATGATGGAGTCGATGATTACCAACCCAATGCCGACGCGTGCCGAAGTCATGGACGTTGCCAACGCCGTTCTCGATGGTACCGATGCGGTGATGTTGTCTGCGGAAACGGCAGCGGGTCAATACCCAGCAGAAACCGTTGCTGCGATGGCGCGTGTTTGCCTGGGTGCTGAAAAAATCCCAAGCATCAATGTTTCTAAACACCGTCTGGACGTGCAGTTCGACAACGTTGAAGAAGCGATTGCGATGTCTGCCATGTATGCGGCAAACCACCTGAAAGGTATTACCGCAATCATCACCATGACAGAATCAGGCCGTACCGCATTGATGACTTCTCGTATCAGCTCCGGTTTACCGATTTTTGCCATGTCTCGTCATGAACGTACACTGAACCTCACCTCTTTATACCGTGGTGTGACGCCAGTGCATTTCGATAGCCCAAGCGACGGCGTTGCTGCCGCAAGTGACGCGGTAAATCTGCTGCGTGACAAAGGCTACCTGGTTTCTGGCGATCTGGTTATCGTTACCCAGGGCGATGTGATGAGTACCATTGGTACCACTAACACGACGCGCATTCTGTGTGTTGAGTAATTCAACCACCGTATGACAAAGGGGCCAATTGGCCCCTTTTTTTATTTCTTGTTTATTTTTTCGGATATAACTCTTTGCGGCGGTAAGGTTCTGTTTCCCCTTCCTTGCGAGTCTTGAGCAATTTTAAAATCCAGGTGTATTGTTCAAGATTTGGCCTTACCAAAATTTCGACTTCTTCATTCATACGGCGGGCAATCGTGATGTCATCGGCATCGACCAAATCGTCCATCGGAGGACGAATATGAATATCTAAACGGTGCGTTTTGCTGTTGTATACCGAGAACAAAGGCACAACACGCGCACGCGCCACTTTCATCAAGCGGCCGATGGCGGGCAATGTCGCTTTATAGGTTCCGAAGAAATCGACGAACTCGCTATGTTCAGCACCGTGATCCTGGTCTGGTAGATAATATCCCCAATATCCCTGACGCACAGAGCTGATAAACGGTTTAATCCCATCGTTACGTGCATGCAACCGGCCACCAAAACGGCGACGTACGGTATTCCACATATAGTCAAATAATGGGTTGCCCTGATTGTGGAACATCGCGGACATTTTTTGCCCCTGCGATGCAAGCAACATCGCCGGAATATCCACTCCCCATCCGTGCGGCACCAGGAAAATCACATTTTCTCCCCGTTGCTTTAGCTCATCGATAATCTCTTTACCATGCCAGTCAACCCGTTGCATGACCTTTTGAGGATCCTTGATAGCCAACTCCGCCATCATCACCATCGCTTGAGGTGCTGTGGCAAACATCTCGTCGATGATAGCTTCACGGGCGGCTTCCGGCATCTCCGGGAAGCAATACAGCAAGTTAATTTGCGCACGGCGGCGGGCACTTTTACCAAAACGCCCAGCAATACGCCCCACTTTACCTAACAGGGGATCGCGTATTGACGGCGGTAACATTGCAAGCCCTGCGAAAGCGCCCACGCCTAGCCAGGCGCCCCAAAATTTTGGGTGCAAGAAGGCCTTCTGGAATTCAGGAATGAACTCACTGTGACTTTTATTTGCTTTTTCCATGCATATTCTCAGTACAGCATCAAATGATTGATGACATGAATTTGGAGGTATCTTAGCGGGGTAATGCCTTTCAGACAAAGAAAAAGCCGGTCACTGAGTACCGGCTTTGTACACAACCCTTAATTAATTGAAACTAAGCTGTGGTGTGACTTCGCGAACCTGAGCCAGATAATCGTTACGATCTGAGCCTGTTAGCCCCTCGGTACGTGGCAGTTTCGCTGACAACGGGTTCACCGCTTGCTGGTTAATCCACACTTCATAATGTAAATGTGGGCCAGTGGAACGGCCAGTATTGCCTGACAGGGCGACACGATCACCGCGTTTCACTTTCTGGCCAGGGCTCACTAACAGTTTCTTCAGGTGCATGTAACGGGTGGTATACGAACGCCCGTGGCGTATAGCCACAAAGTAACCTGCCGCCCCACTACGTTTCGCCATCACCACTTCACCATCACCAACGGCCAATACTGGAGTCCCTTGCGGCATCGCAAAATCGACACCTTTGTGCGGTGCAACGCGACCCGTTACCGGGTTAAGGCGACGAGGATTAAATGTTGACGAAATACGGAACTGTTTGGCCGTCGGGAAACGCATAAATCCTTTCGCCAATCCTGAACCACTTCTGTCATAGAACTTGCCGTCTTCGGCGCGTATTGCGTAGTAATCTTTACCGCTGCTGCGTAGACGCACGCCAACCAAATGGCTTTGTTCACGTTTGCCATCAAGCATTTCACGTGACATCAGTACAGCGAACTGATCGCCTTTCTTCAGTTTACGGAAGTCCATTTGCCACTGCATGGCCTTGATAACCCCGCTGATTTCAGCGCTGGTTAATCCAACATCTTTCGCGCTGCTGACGAAACTATTGCCTACAGTGCCTTTCAACACGTTGTTAACCCATTCGCCTTGCTGCATTTCGCTGCTGAGCTTAAATGTGCTACCTGTACGGTCGTAGGTACGCGTTTCACGGCGTGACATTTCCCACGTTAGGCGTTGTAACTCGCCATTGTCATTTAACGTCCAGGAAATTTGCTGACCGATTTTCAGGTTCCGTAGATCTTTATCAACCGCGGCAAGCTGGCTGATATCACTCATCTCAATGCCATACTGGTTCAAGATGCTGCTAAGCGTATCCCCGGTAGACACGTCATACTCATGAACCCCAGTTTCAACGGCAGTTTTATCGTCCAGTTCATCTTGTGGGATGGTATCGTCTTCAACGTCCGGAGACTGGTCTAACGGCTCACTGGCTTCGGGAAGTAACGAACGAATTTCGTTTTTCTCAAGCTCAATGGTTTTGATAACAGGGCTGGCTTCAGGATGATAAACGTACGGTCGCCAAACAGCGACCGCAAGTGTAAGAACGGTAAGAGACCCCAGCATAACGCGGTGGGGCCGGGACAAATTGTCGAATGCCAGGGCGACAGAGCGGGCTATCTGTTGCACGTATTCACTTCCTCGTTAATCTCCTTTCAGGCAGCTTGCATACTGGTTCGCAATCCCGTTCAAAAACTGCATATAGCTGTCTTTGCCGAGCTTAATCTCAATCCCCAGTGGGTCCAGCGTTCCGGAACGAACCTGAGTACCACGAGCGACGGCATTGATCACTGCTGGCCTGAATTGTGGTTCAGCAAAAACGCACACGGCTTTTTGCTCAACCAACTGTGTTCTAATGTCATGTAAACGCTGCGCACCGGGCTGGATTTCAGGGTTCACGGTAAAATGGCCAAGTGGCGTTAAACCATAATGTTTTTCAAAGTAGCCATAAGCGTCGTGAAAAACGAAATACCCTTTTCCTGTGAGCGGTGCGAGCACGCTACCCACTTGCTTATCGATGTTGGATAATCCTAATTCGAAAGAGTGCAAGTTGGCGTCAAGTTTGGCTTTATTTTGGGGCATAAGTTCCACTAATTTATCGTGGATTGCAACCGCTGACAGCCGCGCTACTTCTGGGGAAAGCCAAATATGCATGTTGTATTCACCGTGATGGTGATCTTCGTCACTATTTTCGGCTGAATGGTTATGTCCTTCATGGTCATGGCCGTCATCATCATCACCTTTCATGAGCAACGGTTTCACGCCAGGCAAAGCAGCCAATTGCACTTGTTTTTGTTCAGCTAATTGGTTTACCGACTTCTGCATGAAGGCTTCCATTTCTGGGCCAACCCACACGACTAAGTCCGCGCTTTGTAAGCGTTTTACATCAGATGGACGAAGTGCATAATCATGTTCAGAAGCGCCATCTGGCAATAAAATTTCTGTTGGCGTAACGCCGTCTGCTATCGCCGCGGCTATAAACCCTAGTGGTTTAATAGAGGCAACAACTGCCGCCTGAGCGGGCACTGCGGCGGTTACCATAAAAGCCGTGGTTAAAGCTGCGCAAAGAAATGCCTTTTTATGTAACATAATGCAACTTTTCATCGTTATGAATGTGAGGGGTGTGATATTATAACATCCGCTAACTTCTGCAACCCCTGAAATTGTCATGACAAATCTGGTATCACTGGAAAATATCTCTGTTTCGTTCGGACAACGCCGCGTGCTGTCTGATATTTCACTCGATCTTAAACCTGGCCGCATTTTGACGCTGCTGGGCCCAAACGGCGCAGGAAAATCAACGCTGGTTCGTGTAGTACTGGGTCTGGTCACTCCTGATGAAGGTGTTATCAAGCGAGACCGCGATTTGCGTATCGGTTATGTGCCACAAAAACTGCACCTGGATGCCACCCTGCCGCTCACGGTAAGCCGTTTTATGCGTCTGCGTCCTGGCGTAAAAAAAGCGGACATTCTGCCGGCGCTTAAACGCGTTCAAGCCGCTCACTTGATTGAAGCACCGATGCAAAAACTCTCCGGTGGCGAGAACCAGCGCGTTCTGCTGGCACGAGCACTGCTCAATCAACCGCAATTACTGGTGCTTGATGAACCTACGCAAGGTGTTGATGTTAATGGACAACTGGCACTCTACAACCTGATTGACCAACTGCGTCGCGAACTGGATTGTGCTGTGTTAATGGTTTCCCATGATCTGCACTTAGTGATGGCCAAAACCGATGATGTGTTGTGCCTGAACCACCATATTTGCTGTTCAGGAACACCAGAAGTGGTGTCGATGCACCCGGAATTCATTTCGATGTTCGGCCCCCGGGGCGCTGAGCAATTAGGCATCTATCGTCACCATCATAATCATCGTCACGATCTCACTGGACGTATTGTTTTGCGCAGAGGGAATGACCAGCCATGATTGAATTGTTGTTACCCGGCTGGCTTGCTGGGGTATTGCTGGCGTGCGCAGCAGGCCCCCTTGGCTCGTTTGTGGTCTGGCGTCGGATGTCCTATTTTGGCGATACCCTCGCCCATGCGTCTTTATTAGGCGTGGCGTTTGGATTACTGCTTAACATCAATCCCTTTTATGCCGTCATTGCGGTGACGCTGTTGCTGGCGTTAGGTCTGGTTTGGCTTGAGAAACGCCCGAATCTGGCGTTAGATACCTTGTTGGGAATTATGGCGCACAGTGCGTTGTCGCTGGGCCTGGTGGTTGTGAGTTTGATGTCAAATGTGCGTGTCGATTTGATGGCGTATCTGTTTGGCGACCTTCTCTCGGTCACGATGCCGGATATTATCTCTATCGGCCTTGGCGTTGCGGTGGTCGTCGGTGTGCTGCTTTGGCAATGGCGCAACTTGCTGTCGATGACCATTAGCCCGGATCTTGCACACGTTGATGGCGTTAACCTTCAACGTGTGAAGATGCTGTTGATGCTGGTCACGGCGCTGACTATCGGTGTGGCGATGAAGTTCGTTGGGGCGTTAATCATCACATCCTTGCTGATTATTCCTGCGGCGACCGCGCGTCGTTTTGCGCGCACACCGGAACAAATGGCATGTTTTGCGGTGATTATCGGAATGCTTTCCGTTACAGGGGGACTGACGTTTTCAGCGTTTTACGATACCCCCGCCGGCCCTTCAGTGGTACTGAGTTCGGCGGTACTGTTTGTTTTGAGTATGGCGAAAAAGCAAGCGGCTTAAAATAGTGTTGGATAGCGCTTGCGCTTATCCAACCTACAAAAGCCAAGGTCGGTGACATCCGACATGTTTAAGGCAGCGCGGGCGGCACAATCCCAAAGTGAGTCCAGGCTCTTGGCGTTGCAATGCGCCCACGCGGGGTACGCTGCAAAAAGCCCTGTTGAATCAAGAATGGCTCCAGTACATCTTCGATTGTTTCCCGCTCTTCACCAATCGCTGCCGCGAGGTTGTCCAGCCCAACTGGGCCGCCAAGGAATTTGTCTATCACCGCCAGCAATAATTTACGGTCCATATAGTCAAACCCTTCAGTATCGACATTCAGCATATCCAGCGCCTGGGATGCTATGTCAGCGCTGATGGTGCCGTCATGGCGCACTTCGGCAAAGTCCCGTACGCGACGTAATAAACGGTTAGCGATACGCGGCGTACCCCGCGCTCGCTTCGCCACTTCAAAAGCACCCTCTTCGCTCATCTCCAGCCCCAGCACAGTCGCGCTGCGGCCTACGATATGCTGCAAATCGGAGACTCCGTAAAACTCCAGCCGCTGCACAATACCGAAACGGTCACGCAGTGGGGAAGTCAGAGAACCCGCGCGAGTTGTCGCGCCAATCAGAGTAAACGGTGGCAAATCAATTTTAATTGAACGCGCAGCCGGCCCTTCTCCAATCATGATATCGAGCTGATAATCTTCCATCGCCGGGTACAGCACTTCTTCAACGACCGGCGACAGACGATGGATTTCATCAATAAACAAGACGTCATGAGGTTCGAGGTTGGTCAGCATTGCCGCCAAATCCCCTGCTTTTTCCAGCACCGGGCCGGAAGTGGTTCGCAGATTCACACCCATTTCGTTGGCGACAATGTTCGCCAACGTGGTTTTCCCCAACCCTGGCGGGCCGAAAATTAACAGATGATCGAGCGCATCCCCACGCAGTTTTGCCGCCTGGATGAAAATCTCCATTTGCGAGGTAACCTGCGGCTGGCCTACGTAATCCGCCAGAAAACGCGGGCGTATTGCGCGGTCAATTAACTCATCAGGGGTGATGGTGTCTGGGGATACCAGACGGTCTGCTTCAATCATCCTTTATCTACCTTAGGGCTTTAAAGTGCGGCACGGAGTGCTTCGCGGATCAGGGTTTCGCAATCGGCACCGGCTTTGCCGACTTTACTGATCATGCGGCTGGCTTCCGGTGGTTTATAGCCCAGCGATACCAGCGCCGCAACCGCTTCCGCTTCTGCGTCATCTGTAACACCGCTGTCTGGTGCCGTGAGAACCAGGTCAGTTGCAGGCGTAAACAGATCGCCATGCATCCCCTTGAAGCGGTCTTTCATCTCAACAATCAAGCGCTCGGCGGTTTTCTTACCCACACCTGGCAACTTAATTAATGAACCAATTTCTTCACGTTCGACTGCATTCACAAACTGCTGTGCAGACATACCAGAAAGGATAGCTAACGCCAGTTTCGGGCCGACACCATTGACTTTGATAAGCTCGCGGAACAATGTGCGTTCTTGTTTGTTGTTGAAACCGTAAAGCAATTGCGCATCTTCACGCACAACAAACTGGGTAAACACCACCGCTTCTTTACCGATTTCCGGTAATTCATAGAAGCAGGTCATCGGCATGTGGACTTCATACCCTACGCCACCCACTTCCATCAATACCAGTGGTGGTTGTTTTTCCAGGATGATACCTCTGAGTCGTCCAATCACACTGCTTCCCCTACGGTTGCGTAAAAAATTTTGCCTATCATATAAAAAAGGCTGGATAGATATCCAGCCCATAGCCAAAATAATTCGAGTTGCAGGAGGGCGGCAAACGAACGAATCCCGATGAACTGACTAAAGTCAGTGATTCGGGTGAGCGAGAGCAGCCAACGCACCTGCAGCTTGAAGTATGAAGGATATAGTTATTTTAAACGTCCTCGGGACAAATTAAGCCGTGTATCGCTCATCTGCATCGAGTTTTGCGTCACGTGGCAATGCGTAATGGCAATCGCCAGCGCATCCGCCGCATCCGCTTGCGGGTTGGCAGAGAGCTTAAGCAAAGTGCGCACCATATGTTGCACCTGGCTTTTCTCAGCACTGCCGATACCGACCACCGTCTGTTTTACCTGGCGAGCTGCATATTCAAAAACGGGAAGATCATGGTTTACTGCGGCAACAATTGCCGCGCCACGTGCCTGTCCGAGTTTCAATGCGGAATCGGCATTCTTCGCCATAAAAACAGATTCGATGGCGAAATATTCTGGCTGGAATTGGGTAATGATTTCGCTTACCCCCGCGTAGATAAGCTTCAAACGCGAGGGTAAATCGAGCACCTGAGTACGAATACAGCCGCTACCTAAATACGTTAGCTGCCGACCGGTTTGGCGAATGACACCATAACCGGTAACGCGTGACCCCGGGTCGATGCCGAGAATAATCGTCATCACGCGTCTCCCAGGAAGGAAAATACCCTATAGATTTCAAGTCGCAGGAAGGCGGCTGCGCAGCAAATCCCCAAGAGCGTAGTCATGCTACGTGATTGGGGTGAGCGAGCAAAGCCAACGCATCTGCGGCTTGAAAGATGACGGGTATCATCACAGGGTTGCCGCAACCTCGTCAGAGATCTCACCGTTGTGGTAAACCTCTTGCACGTCATCGCAGTCTTCCAACATGTCGATAAGACGCATCAGCTTCGGTGCCGTTTCCTCGTCCATATCCGCTTTGGTGGATGGGATCATAGAAACTTCTGCTTCGTCGGCTTTAAGCCCTGCAGCTTCCAGTGCATCACGCACAGCGCCCATGTCTTCCCAGGCAGTGAACACGTCGATTGCACCGTCGTCGTAAGAAACAACGTCTTCGGCACCTGCTTCAAGAGCAGCTTCCATCACGGTGTCTTCATCTTTGCCCGGAGCATAGGAGATAACACCTTTTTTGGTGAACAGATAGGCTACAGAGCCGTCAGTTCCCAGGTTACCACCACATTTGTTGAACGCGTGGCGGACTTCTGCCACGGTACGGTTACGGTTATCACTCAGACATTCAACCATAACGGCTGAACCGCCAGGACCGTAACCTTCATAAATGATGGTTTCCATATTGGAGTCTTCATCACCACCCACACCACGCGCAATGGCACGGTTTAAGGTGTCACGCGTCATGTTGTTAGACAATGCTTTATCAATCGCTGCACGCAGACGCGGGTTAGAACCTGCGTCACCACCACCCAGACGAGCAGCGGTGACCAGTTCACGAATGATTTTGGTGAAAATTTTACCGCGTTTGGCATCCTGTGCCGCTTTACGGTGTTTTGTGTTGGCCCACTTACTATGACCTGCCATAAAAACATCTCCAAAATAGCTGCCTAACCGGCAGCATTAATTACAAACTCTTCAATCGCTTGCCGGTTGCTCCACGACTTAGTCATGGCAGCTGCAGCTGCAGCGTCTGTCCATTCCCAGGCCAGATGTTCCGAAATGGTCACTGGCCGTTCGTTCGGCAGCGCAAGACAGAACCAATATTCCGTATTGCGCGTAATTCCCGGCGCATAGCGATGACGTAAATGTGTAAAAATCTCGAACTCCACACAGCGTTGACAGTCGTTCAAGGTCAGTTGTTCTGAGACAACGTCGATCTCGACCTCTTCCTTTACTTCACGCTGTGCGGCATGCAACGCGCTTTCATCTTCTTCAAGGCTGCCGGTTACCGACTGCCAGAAATCAGGATCGTCGCGCCGCTGTAACATCAGCACCCGTCCGGTGTCTTGTGCGAAAATCACCACTAATACCGAAACGGGACGCTTGTACACTTTATCCTTCACGTTGCCTCTTTGTTGGCGGCCTTCATTCATCCCACTCACAGAGTTATCTATGCTCATGGGAATTCACTCAGTTGCCGCCTCGACGCAACACGAATGATTGCGTGTACGCAGACCATTATTCTTTCTCAGCCTTTTTAATCACCGCAACACCCAGTTCAGCCAGAGCCTGCGGGTTAGCGAAGCTTGGTGCTTCGGTCATCAGACACGCCGCTGCGGTTGTTTTCGGGAATGCGATAACATCACGGATGTTGTCGGTACCGGTCAATAGCATGGTCAGACGGTCCAGACCAAACGCCAGGCCTGCATGCGGTGGTGTACCGTATTTCAGGGCATCAAGCAGGAAGCCGAACTTCTCGCGTTGATCTTCTTCAGTAATACCCAGGATACCAAACACCGTCTGCTGCATCTGACCGTTGTGAATACGCACAGAACCGCCACCCACTTCGTAGCCGTTGATGACCATGTCGTATGCGTTAGCAACCGCCGCTTCAGGGTCTGCCGCCAACTGCTCTGGGGACATATCTTTTGGTGCAGTGAACGGGTGGTGCATTGCGGTCAGGCCGCCTTCGCCATTGTCTTCAAACATTGGGAAGTCGATAACCCACAATGGTGCCCACATGTTTTCATTGGTAATGCTCAGATCTTTACCGATTTTCAGACGCAATGCGCCAAGTGCATCAGCGACCACTTTTTTGCTGTCTGCGCCGAAGAAAATCATATCGCCATCTTGCGCCGCTGTACGGGTCAAAATAGCTTCAACGATGTCTGCATTCAGGAACTTAGTCACTGGGCTTGTGATGCCTTCAATGCCTTTCGCACGCTCATTCACTTTGATGTAAGCCAGGCCTTTCGCACCGTAAATCTCAATGAACTTGCCGTAGTCGTCAATCTGTTTACGGCTTAACTGTGCGCCACCTGGCACACGCAGTGCAGCAACGCGGCCTTTAGCATCATTTGCCGGGCCTGCGAAGACTTTAAACTCGATGTCTTTGAGCAAGTCAGCAACGTCCACCAGCTCCATTGGGTTACGCAGGTCTGGTTTATCAGAACCGTAACGACGCTCGGCTTCTGCGAAGGTCATGATTGGGAAATCGCCCAAGTCGACGCTTTTCACATCCAGCCACAGCTCACGAACCAGTTTTTCCATCACTTCACGCACTTGTGGTGCGCTCATGAAGGAGGTTTCGACGTCTATTTGAGTAAATTCGGGCTGACGGTCAGCACGTAAATCTTCATCACGGAAGCATTTAACGATTTGATAGTAGCGGTCAAAGCCAGACATCATCAGCAACTGTTTGAACAGCTGTGGAGACTGTGGCAGTGCGTAGAATTTACCTTTATGAACGCGGCTCGGCACCAGATAGTCACGCGCACCTTCTGGCGTGGCTTTGGTCAGCATTGGCGTTTCGATATCCAGGAAACCGTGGTCATCCATAAAGCGGCGTACGAAGCTGGTGATTTTCGCACGGGTTTTCAGGCGGTTTGCCATTTCTGGACGACGCAGGTCCAGATAGCGGAATTTCAGACGCGCTTCTTCGGAGTTGACGTGGTTGGAATCCAGCGGCAGCGCTTCAGAACGGTTGATGATAGTCAGATCGGTTGCGAAAACTTCTACTGCGCCGGTCGCCATATCTTTGTTGATGTTTTTCTCATCACGTGGACGAACGGTGCCGGTGATTTGAATGCAGAACTCATTACGCAGTTCGGAAGCAAGCTGGAACGCGTCCTGACGGTCCGGGTCGAAAAACACCTGCACGATGCCTTCGCGATCGCGCATATCAATAAAGATAAGGCTACCGAGGTCACGACGACGATTGACCCAACCACACAGTGTTACTTGTTGTCCCACATGGGATTGATTGAGCTGCCCGCAATATACTGTACGCATGAGATATCCCTTAAATTAGCCGCTCACTGTTTGTTAGCTGCAACAGTGGCCACTATTTTTGTCTGTTTACCCTATAGCATTCGAGTTGCAGGTAGGCGGCAAGGGAGTGAATTCCCGGAGCTTACTTAAGTAAGTGACTGGGATTCATAAGTGCAGCCAACACCCTGCGACTTGAAGGATGACGGGTATGAAAAAAGGGGGCTATTATACTGGAAATAATGCCCTACGATAAGCCCGATACACCGGACTGAGGCGTTTCAAATCACCTTGTTCGGCTTATTCTCACAAAAATTAACAAAATTTGTAAACAGTTACGCTTTCGTTCCGTCGTCAGGTATTACGCGATAGCCTTATTTTGAACCGGAGCCACCCAATGTTAGAACTGAATACTTCCCGTACGGCGCTGGTCGTGATTGGTTTACAGGAAGGCATTTTGCCGTTTGCGCTAAAACAGCCAGTTGATGTGCAGGCAGCAAGGGAGATTATCCCGATGAGCTCACTAAAGTATGTGATTCGGGTAAACGAGTGTAGCCAACCCCCCTACAACTTTAAGGATGACGGGTAATATGATTTATATTGGCCTTCCTCAATGGTCGCACCCGCGCTGGGGTCGCCTTGGCATAACCTCTCTTGAAGATTACGCTCGCCACTTCAATTGTGTGGAAGGCAATACCACGTTGTACGCGCTACCCAAAGCAGAAACGGTGTTGCGCTGGCGGGAGATGACCGGCGACGATTTTCGTTTCTGCTTCAAATTTCCGTCCACCATTTCCCATCAGGCTGCACTTCGCCAGTGTGGTGATTTGACCGCTGAATTTTTTGAACGCCTGTCACCGCTGGCAAATCGGATTGGGCAATATTGGTTACAACTCCCGGCAGCATTTGGGCCGTCTGAATTACCTGCGTTGTGGAATTTCCTCGATTCCTTGCCAAAAGATTTCGCTTATGGCGTCGAAGTTCGCCACCCAGCATTCTTCGAGAAAGGTGCCGATGAGCAAGCACTCAATCGAGGCCTGCATCAACGCGGCGTAAACCGCGTCATTCTTGATAGCCGCCCGGTGCATAGTGCGAACCCTCACAACGAAGCGATTCGCGACGCACAACGTAAAAAGCCTAAAGTGCCGGTTCATGCGCTTGTGACAGCCAGCAATCCGCTGGTGCGGTTTATCGGAAGCGACGACATGCAACAAAACCTCACTTTCTTCGATGTTTGGCTTAAAACCCTGCCCAAATGGGAACAAAAAACCACGCCATATCTGTTCTTACACACCCCTGATATTGGGGAAGTGCAAGATCTCGTTCACACGCTGTGGCCTGGGCTGCAACAGGCATTTGCGTCAATAGGTAACGAACCGGCAATCCCCAAACAAAACTCCCTATTTTAGGGGTAGCGACAGCGGGTAGGTTGCACTGCTATCATACGCAGCGCTGGGACTATCTCTAAAGGATGTGAGTATGGTAAGCGCGCTCTACGCCGTTTTAGGCGCTTTGTTGCTGATTAAGTTCTCGTTTGATGTTGTTCGTATGCGTTTGCAATACCGCGTCTCTTATGGCGATGGCGGTTTTAGCGAACTTCAGAGCGCGATTCGAATTCACGGTAATGCAGTGGAATATATTCCAATCGCGTTACTGCTTTTATTACTGATGGAAATGAACGGTGCCGAAATCTGGATGGTGCATATTTGTGGGCTGCTGCTGATTGCCGGGCGCCTGATGCACTCGTATGGTTTTCATCATCGTTTAATCAGTTGGCGTCGTTCTGGCATGAGTGCCACCTGGGCCTCTTTGCTCCTGATGGTGCTGGCTAACCTGTGGTATATGCCATGGGAGTTGGTTTTCTCGCTGCATTAACGCAAAATATCCCCTTTAGAGATGCTGACAAAGAAGGAAAAAACGTGGTTTTTCCTGCTTCGTGGTTATCTGTCGAAAATCAATAAATTGATTTTCCTGATTATTTTTTGGTTTGAATGGATTTAACGTAATGTCTGACCGCGATATATTGTTTTCCGCCCCGATCGCCAAATTAGGTGACTGGACCTTTGATGAACGCGTGGCTGAAGTGTTCCCCGATATGATTCAACGATCGGTGCCTGGTTACTCCAATATCATTTCGATGATTGGCATGCTGGCGGAGCGCTTTGTGGCACCCGGTAGCCAGGTTTACGATCTTGGCTGCTCGCTTGGTGCTGCGACATTATCCGTGCGTCGCAATATTCATCACGAGAATTGCAAAATTATCGCGGTTGATAACTCCCCCGCAATGGTCGAGCGCTGTCGTCGCCATCTCGATGCATTTAAAGCGCAAACTCCCGTTGAGGTCATTGAAGGCGATATTCGTCATATCGTGATTGAAAACGCCTCGATGGTGGTGCTGAACTTCACGCTACAATTCCTCGATCCTGAAGACCGCCAATTGCTGCTAGAGAAAATCTATCGAGGCCTGAACCCAGGCGGTGCGTTGGTGCTGTCGGAAAAATTCAGCTTTGAAGATGGTGAAGTGGGCGAATTGCTGTTCAATATGCACCACGATTTTAAACGTGCGAACGGCTATAGCGAGCTGGAAATCAGTCAAAAGCGCAGCATGCTGGAAAACGTCATGCTCACCGACTCTGTCGAAACACATAAAAAACGCCTCAACCAAGCCGGATTTGACCACGCAGAATTATGGTTCCAGTGCTTTAACTTTGGCTCATTAGTCGCACTGAAATCAGGAACACCTGCATGATCGACTTTGGTAATTTTTATCAGCTTATTGCGAAAAGCCCATTGGCTCCGTGGCTGGAAACACTTCCTGCACAGATTGCGACCTGGCAGCGCGAAAACCTGCACGGACAGTTCAAACACTGGTACAACACAGTTGAGTATTTACCAGAACTCACACCCCATCGCCTGGATTTATTGCACAGCGTAACAGCCCAATCGCAAGAGCCATTGAGTGAAGGTCAGAAGCTGGGTATCGAAAAACTGCTGCGCAACCTGATGCCATGGCGCAAAGGGCCGTACTCGCTGTATGGCGTAGATATAGATACTGAATGGCGTTCTGATCTGAAGTGGGATCGCGTATTGCCGCACATCTCCCCTCTCACTGGGCGCACGATTCTGGATGTCGGTTGCGGTAGCGGTTACCACCTGTGGCGCATGATTGGCGCGGGCGCACATTTAGCCGTGGGTATCGACCCAATGCAACTGTTCGTTTGCCAATTCGAAGCGGTGCGTAAACTGCTGGGCAATGATCAACGTGCGCATGTTTTACCTCTGGGTATCGAACAACTCCCTGAGCTAAACATCTTTGATACCGTCTTTTCGATGGGTGTGCTGTATCACCGCCGTTCACCGCTAGACCACCTTTACCAGTTAAAAAATCAGTTAGCCAAAGACGGCGAACTGGTACTGGAAACGTTGGTTGTGGAAGGGGATGAAAATACTGTGCTGGTACCCGGCGAACGCTACGCACAAATGCGTAACGTCTATTATATTCCGTCAGCATTGGCGTTGAAAAACTGGCTGGAGAAATGTGGCTTTGTCGACGTGAAAATTGTCGACCACTGCTACACCACCAGTGAAGAACAGCGTCGTACCAGTTGGTTGACCACCGAGTCGTTGGCTGATTTCCTCGACCCGAATGACAGTCGCAAAACAATCGAAGGTTACCCTGCTCCGCTGCGTGCTGTTCTGGTGGCTCGTAAGCCTTAAACGACGGTGTGATATCGAGATAAAAAAAGCCCCGGCAAAATACCGGGGCTTGGTACGAGCGAGCATCACATGGGCAACATGATGCACGGTCAAAAACTTTCAGCCACACCCTTCAACTTACAAGGTGCAGATGCGTTGGCTGCTTTCGTTCACCCGAATAACTTACCTGTGTAAGCTCCTCGGGATTCACTCATTTGCGGCCTTCCTGTACCTTGAAAGCTATTGGGTGCTAACTATTCACTTGCAACCAACACCGCTTTCATTGCGGCTACCACGTCGCCATCAACGCAGTAACGGTTAAATTCATCGGCTTCAGCATCAGCACTCATTGAGACACCGGCTTTGCGATAACGCATCGGTGACGCTAAAGTCTGACCGGCTGAACTGTGCATTTCATCAATCCCTTTATCGACGAACTTTTTCACATTGCTCAGCCTGACACCTGCACCCGCCATAATGATTGGAGCACGGGAATGCTGTTTTAGTTCCCTAAGCAATGAAAGTCCCATTTCAGCATTCTGCTGCTGGCCTGATGTCAGGATCCGCGCCACGCCCAAATCGGTTAATTGTTCCAGCGCCTGATGAGGGTTATGACACATATCGAATGCGCGATGGAAAGTCACGGCCATGCCCTGAGTGTGTTCCATGACCCGCTTCATGCGCGCAACATCAACATGCCCTTCACTGTCGAGCATTCCGATGACCAAGCCTGGAAATCCCAATTCACGAACGAAAGCGATATCTTCGAGCATGGTTTCAAACTCAGCATCGGTGTAACAAAAATCGCCGCCGCGCGGGCGAATAATCGGATGCACGGGGATAGAAAGTCGTTGCTTAACCTGGCGCAGTACACCCGCAGATGGGGTCAAACCACCTTCTTTTGGCGCCGCACATAATTCAATTCTGTCCGCTCCGGCTTGTTGGGCTGTGACTGCACAGTCAATTCCATAACAACATATCTCAAGCAAAGGCATTGATTACTCCTTAAAAATCTTTAGCCTGGCGGTTGTGTCACAAGCACAGGATGATAATCTGAAACGACGATCACAAAAAGGGTGCTGTACTCTTAATCGTTCGAGTTGCAGGTAGGCGGCAAAGGAGATTATCCGATGAGCTTACTTACGTCAGTCATTCGAATAATTGAGTGCAGCCAACATCCCTGCAACTCGAAATATGACGGGTACAATCATGGCATTCAATTTTGATGAAGGAATCGACCGCCGTCACAGCGACAGTTCGAAGTGGAATAAATACAGTGATGAGGTTTTACCGATGTGGGTGGCGGACATGGATTTTCGCTCACCGCCCTGCATTCTCGATGCTCTCCACCAGCGAGTTGAACACGGTGTTTTCGGCTATGGTGCCAGGCCGAAAGAGTTGATAGAGGTGGTAATTAAACGCATGGCAAACCTCTACCAGTGGCAGATAAAACCTGAGTGGATTGTCATTTTACCGGGAGTGGTTGCGGGGCTGAATTTATCTGTTCGGGCCTTCACAGCGCCGGATGAATCAACGATTGCGCCAACGCCAATTTACCCCCCGTTCAGAAAGTCTTCCGCGTTTGCCCAGCGCCCGCAACACAGTGCGCCATTGCGCCTGGAAAATGGACGCTGGATTATGGATTTACCGTCACTCGAATCACAGCTCACCGGCAAAGAAAAATTGCTGATGTTGTGCAATCCGCAAAACCCTGGTGGCACGGTTTATACCCGCGAAGAGTTACATCACCATCTCGCGTTTGCACAGCGCCATGATTTAATTGTCTGTTCTGATGAAATTCATTGTGACCTGTTGCTCGAACCGGGCGCGAAACATATTCCTTTTGCCACACTCAGTGCGGATGCAGAAAGCCGTTCCATCACCCTGCTTTCGCCGTCCAAAACCTTTAATATTGCCGGTCTTGGCGCATCATTGGCTATTATTCCTGATCCGATTTTACGCAAGCAATTCAGTACTACGCGCGAAGGAATTGTGCCGAGCGTGGATGTGCTGGCACTCACTGCCGCCACCGCAGCCTGGCGCGACGGTGACACCTGGTTGCAAGAGTTACTGCCATATTTACGTCGCAATCGTGACCGACTGGTGAGTGCCGTTAACACTATACCAGGATTAACCATGACATCGCCCCAGGCGACGTATCTGGGATGGGTAGATGCCACGGCTTTACCCGTTGAAAACCCCACGTTGTTCTTCCAGAAAGCCGGATTGGGCTTCTCACCCGGCGCTGATTTTGGCGAGGCAAAATTCGTGCGAATTAACTTCGGTTGCACATCGGCAAACCTTGACGAAGCCATTCAACGAATAGAGACCGCAGTTCAAACCATCAGTTAACGCATTAAACTCATGGCGTGAGTTCGCTGGCGACAATCTCTTCAATACTCCAGGGATGGAATTTGAGGGTAACTTTGCCATCAGTGACCGCAAGCGTTGGGTTTGGCAGGCGTTCCCACTCACCTTTTGGTGAACTGGTTTTCACCGAAATCCCCGTCTGGCGCAAACCCGCGTCAGACAGTAAATCCAATGCTCGTGCATTTAATGTTTCCGGTGCGCCCGGCAGCACAATTTCTACATGTTCCCAACCTTCGTGTGGATAGCGCTTTTCGCCAGGCCACGGCAGTTCCACCACGCTAAATTTCCAGTGCGCGACGCAAACTGGCTCACTGAGTTTAAACAGGCAAATGGGACGGTCATTGATGATATTTTCTGAGAGCAACGTGCCGCACTTTTCCAGGCCTTCACGCCACCGCTGGGCGGTCGTATTCTGATGGCAACGCAGTGAAATATGGTCGGCGTCGAGTGGGGCAATATCGAGATCCAGCCGCGCGGCAAGATTTGCTAACGCTTCGGTAAAACGCGGGAGATCCGCTGAAATATCATTCAGTTCTGCAATTGTTTGCCAGTTTGCCATCGCCCTATCCTCTCATGTCACGAATGGGGGCTAATCTACCTTTTTCACCCAGCATCACCAACACTCATCGAGCGGTTCATTGTCTGAATGGTTAATCCCTATACCGTTAATAGTAGTACAGGTCCCGCTGGGCAAGGCTTTTGCTGACTATGAGGATTAAATGCAGTTATACTTACGCCCTAATTTTATCCCCAACGATACGGCTGCTTTAACGTCATGGCAGCCCTTAGAAAAAAGTAAGGTATCCCGGTGAATATTCAGGCACTTCTCTCAGATAAAGTCAGTCAGGCACTGATTGCCGCAGGTGCGCCTGCGGATTGCGAACCACAAGTTCGTCAGTCAGCAAAAGTTCAGTTCGGTGACTATCAAGCCAATGGCGTGATGTCAGTTGCGAAATCACTGGGCAAGCCACCACGACAAGTCGCAGAGTTGGTGATGGCTAATCTGGATTTGACCGGCATTGCCAGCAAAGTTGAAATCGCCGGCCCTGGTTTTATCAACATTTTCCTCGACCCAGAGTTCCTGGCGAAAAATGTCGATGCAGCGGTGGCTTCTGAGCGTGTTGGCGTCGATACCGTTACTCCACAAACCATCGTGGTGGATTACTCCGCGCCGAACGTGGCAAAAGAGATGCACGTTGGTCATATCCGCTCCACCATCATTGGTGACGCCGCGGTGCGCACGCTGGAATTCCTCGGGCATAAAGTTATCCGTGCCAACCACGTCGGCGATTGGGGCACGCAGTTCGGGATGCTTATCGCGTATCTCGAAAAACAACAGCAGGAGAACGCTGGCGAAATGGCGCTGGCTGACCTCGAAGAGTTCTACCGTGCTGCCAAAAAACACTACGACGAAGACGCTGCCTTTGCAGAACGCGCGCGCGGTTACGTGGTAAAACTGCAAGGCGGCGACCCATACTGCCGTGAGTTGTGGCGCAAACTTGTCGACATCACCATGACGCAAAACCAGCAAACCTATCATCGTCTGAACGTCACGCTGACCCGTGATGATGTAATGGGCGAAAGCCTGTACAACCCAATGCTGCCGGGCATTGTGGCTGACCTTAAAGCGAAAGGGCTGGCAGTAGAAAGCGAAGGCGCGACCGTTGTGTTCCTCGACGAATACCAGAATAAAGACGGCGACCCGATGGGCGTTATCATCCAGAAAAAGGATGGCGGCTACCTGTACACCACGACCGATATCGCCTGCGCGAAGTACCGTTATGAAACCCTGCATGCTGACCGCGTGCTGTATTTCATCGATTCCCGTCAGCATCAGCATCTGATGCAGGCATGGACCATCGTGCGTAAAGCTGGATACGTGCCTGAGTCTGTAACCCTGGAACACCAGATGTTTGGCATGATGCTGGGTAAAGACGGTAAGCCGTTCAAAACCCGTTCCGGCGGAACGGTAAAACTGACCGATCTGTTGGACGAAGCAATGGAACGTGCGCGTAGTTTGGTTGCCCAGAAAAACCCGGATATGCCTGCAGCAGAACTGGAAGCGCTGGCAAAATCTGTTGGTATCGGTGCGGTGAAATATGCCGATCTGTCAAAAAGCCGCACCACTGACTATATCTTCGATTGGGACAACATGCTGGCGTTCGAAGGTAACACCGCGCCGTACATGCAGTATGCCTACACGCGTGTGCTGTCTGTGTTCCGTAAAGCGGATATTGATGAGGCTGAGCTGCTCAAAGCGCCAGTGGTCATCACTGAAGACCGCGAAGCGCAACTGGCGGCACGTCTGCTCCAATTCGAAGAAACACTGAACGTCGTTGCGCGTGACGGTACGCCACATGTGATGTGTGCTTATCTATACGATGTTGCTGGTCTGTTCTCTGGCTTCTACGAGCACTGCCCTATTCTGGCGGCTGATACCACCGAGGCGCGTAACAGCCGCCTGAAACTGGCTCTGCTGACAGCTAAAACGCTGAAGTTAGGTCTGGATACCCTGGGTATCGAAACCGTAGAGCGGATGTAACAGTACAAGACTCGCCGCTTTATGCGGTGAGTCTGTTTTAACTCAATTTAACGAATAATCCCACGTGCGGAACGCGCAAAAAACTGATCAAAAATAGCAGCAATAGAGAAATCGCCTAGCGCTGACTTCACCGCGACCTTCACCTCATCAATCGATAAAGACTGCTGATACAGCATGCTGTAGAGCGAATGCACAAAATCCTGCTGCCGGGTATCTAATGCCAGAAAAGCTTGTGCATTAACATCTATGCCGGTGGGTCCCGCATGATTACCGTGGGCTATCACGAATGGCGGGATATCCTGTACCACGCCAGACTGGTCGGTAATCAATGAATGTGCACCTATCACGCAAAACTGGTGAATAGCACACAAAAATCCAACCTGTGCCCCATCACCCAGGACAACATGCCCAGCCAACCCGCTGTTATCGCCCATCAACGTG
Source organism: Buttiauxella sp. (assembly GCF_035271705.1). GTDB lineage: Bacteria > Pseudomonadota > Gammaproteobacteria > Enterobacterales > Enterobacteriaceae > Buttiauxella. The sequence continues at coordinate 4,916 of NZ_DATERI010000085.1, read as the reverse complement.
CCATTACCCACCACGCAGTCATGGCCGATGTGCACGCCACTGAGAAGGCGGTTGTCATCACCAATCAGAGTCATACCTTGCCCCTGGATTGTGCCGCGATGAATAGTGGCTTTTTGGCTAATCTGATTACGGTCGCCAATCACCACCGTGGTAGGTTCATTCGCGTATTTAAGGTCCTGATTAACTTCACCTATTGAAGTATATTGACCAATAGTATTATCGCGCCCAATGGTCGTGAGGCCATTAATGACTGAATGTGAACCGACTGTCGTCCCCTCACCAATCACTACACCTGCGGAGATAACACAAAACGGGCCAATGTTCACGTGAGCACCGAGCACAACACCTGGCTCAACCACACTGTTACTGGCAACCCGTGCTAACGGGGAAATTGACATCAAATGTTTCCTGATGAAGGCACAACGCAAACAACACCATCATCGATAAATTATTAATCCAGAACATGGATCAACAAGCAGGAGAAGATGAAAGGGAAGCTTTGCTTCGCCATTCGAATATCGTTAAGGAATGAGCACCAGTGGAGGGCTTATCGACTGTGGGAATAATAATGAAATACTTAGCACATTTCGCTATTTATTTATTATTAAATATCTGGAACTACGTAGTCACGACGTGATTGTTTGATTTAATGATGATTTGCAGGCCCAGTTCCCCAGGCCTGCGTTGTCGACTTACAGATAAATACGCAAATACTCGCCCAGACACAGAATCGCCATGGCCTGGCCGTATGGCATAGAGGTCAGTGGGATCTGGCGATAAAACTCCAGATTACTGCCCATGCCAGTACCGAATGAAACCTGCAACAACTCCCCTTCTGGAGAGATGTTTTTCACGATACCCTTCATCGCCTTTTCCGCTACTTCTGTATACTCTTTGCCGATATAGCGTTTACGGATACCTTTTAGGATCCCGTAGGCAAAGCCTGCCGTCGCTGACGCTTCCAGATACGAGTTCGGGTCATCAAGCAATGTATGCCACAAGCCGCTGTCGTCCTGACATTTCGCCAATGCAGCAACCTGGCTTTCCAACACTTGTACCAGATAACGACGCACTGCGTTATTTTCCGGGAAATCCATCAGTTCAAGGAAGTCAGGAATAACAATGGTCAGCCAGCTGTTGCCACGCGCCCAACGTGCCTGAGCAAAATTATGATTGCCTTCGTAATTCCAGCCGTGGAACCACAGCCCTGTTTCCCGGTCCATCAAATTCTGAACGTGCAGCAGGAATTGATATGTCGCTTCTTCGACATATTCCGGGCGATTGAGCAGTTTGCCAATTTTCGCCAGCGGTAACACGGTCATCATCAGCGTGTCGTCCCACATTTGCTGATGGTTCTCTTCTGCCAGCGTAATGTGCTGCATGCCGCCGTGTTCGGTACGTGGCATGTCATACATCGCCCACTCCGCCCAGCTTTCCAGCCACGGCAACATGGCAGGGTCACGCGTCTCTTCGTATCGATAGGCCAGCGTCAAGAATGGGGCCATCGTATTGACGTTTTTAGTGGTCGCCCCTTCAGCAAAACGGTCTGTGAACCAGTTATCAATAATCTCGCACATATTCTTATCGCCAGTCTGACGATAATATTGATAGATGCCGTACAAACCGACACCGTGAGTCCACTCCCAACCAGCCCAACCTTTAGTATCAATGACTCGGCCGTCATCAAGACGCAGCAAGAATTGACCCGTTTCATCCTTAATATTAATCAGATTGTCCGTTACCTTGTGGATCAGTGTTTTAAGCTCATCCCGGGCAATAAAATGCTCCGGCTGGCACAGTAAAGGGCTGTGTTTGACGGGATAAATAATCATTAACTTAACCTCTGTTATGTATTCAATTTTGTTGCTGCAGCCTGTTTTAACGATGGGGCCGCAGGTTTATTACGATTGAGATAACCAATATTGTTGTTGCCCCACAGTGTGTCGTAAGGCATGCCTGCCAGCAGTTCGACAGTGGCACGAGCTTCAGGAGTAATGGCTTCCGGCACCGCACGGCCAGCCGCACGCATCTTCGCTGTTTCTTCACGTAACACACTGTGAGTTTGCAGATTCAATTTAAAGAGCAGAGAAATCAGGAAACCACAGGCAAGTACCGCGACAGTACCGAAACTCAGAATCATCAGAATGGTATGGCTGACTGCTGGCGGCTGCGTAGCCTGCCCGGAAACAAAACCGGAAAACTGCATCACGATACCCACCAGCATCACCGCACCCGCTTGAGAAGCTTTACGCGTCAGGGTCATAATCCCGGCGAAGATACCTTCCCGGCGTTGGCCGGTAATCACTTCATCCACGTCAGCGATGTAAGTATAGATATTCCACGGTACATAGTTGATACCGCCTCGACCCACGCCAGCAAACGCTGAAACCAGCAACAGTAAGGAGAAGACATCGCTTAACCCGGCGTAATAGAGCACCGCGAAAGAAATAGAGCTCAGACCAAACAACGTCACCACTAAACGGTAAGAAGGAGCAGGACCGTACTTAATACACAGCGGGATCATGCCGATAACCGCGATAAATTGCAGAATGGCCATCGTGCCCATCAGGCTGGAAGCCACGGATGCACTTTGCATCAGCACAAACACTACGTAGTAGGTAAACACGGCGTTGAATACGTCCTGCGCGATGTAGCCGCCCAGATACATACCAAGGTGCTGGCGGAAAATCTTCACTCGTAGTGTTGAGGTGAGCTCAACGTGCAGACGTTTCATGCTCTGTGCAAAGGTCAGGTTTTTCTTTTCTTCTTCAGCACGCAGCGCAGCTTCCGTCCATTCGCTGCGTGGACGTTCCCAGGTAAAGAACCACACCAGGGTCAGTACAATGGCGCAAATCGTGGCGAAGACCAGGCTTGAATAGAAGAAGGAAATCGCGTTGTCTTTACCAAAGTGATTTAACAAAATACCCGGCAGGAACGCTGCAAGAATTGCCGAGAGCTGCGCCATTGAAATACGCGCACCGGAGAATTTGGTTTTCTGTTTGAAGTCATCAGTCATTTCCGGCACCAGTGTTTCGTAAGGCACCAGAATCATGGTGTAGACCACGTCAAAAATCAGATAGGTTACCAGATAGTACCAGTAACTCATCTCGCCAACCCACATGAAGCTGTAGCTAAATACCAGTGGGATACCGAGCAAAATAAAGAATTTACGGCGACCGAAACGCTTACCCAGCCAGGTCGAGCCAAAGTTATCTGTCAGGAAGCCCATCAACGGACTTACGACCGCATCAAGCACCCTGGCCATGGCGAAAATGAATGTCGCCTCAATCGGAGTCAGGCCACAAAAAGTAGTATAGAAATAGAGCAACCATGCAGCGGTTAACGCCGTTGTCCCTGCACCGAGGAAATCCCCCGATCCATAGGCAAGGTAATTTACCAATCCTATCTTACGTGTTTTCATTATCGTCAAACCCTAAAGCTACAGTATAGGAGATTGCACGTCCGGGCACGTTTCAGTACCTGCGAGAACCTTAGGGTCTTAAGGTAAAATGACCGGGCAATTGATACCTTTCCATTTTTGCCATAGCTCGCCAGATGCTGGCAAAATCACAAAGGGTCTCGGCATCCGTATCACCGATTTATAAAACAAGGGTTTGTTTTTATCAAAAGCAGGGGCTGAAAATGAGATGCAGAAAGGAAAAAGCCGCACAAAATGCGGCTTTTAGGGGTCAGTGATAATTAACGATAACCTGATTACTACGGACTTTTAACGGTGGGAAAAGGGATCCGCCACCGGGGACTTCCCAGACAAAACGCAGCGGTTCGTTTGCCGCAACATTGGTTAGCCCGCGCGTATTACCACTCTGTCCATCTAGCTCAACACAACGTGTCACCGAGCATAATCTCACCAGCAACCCCGAGGGTGTCGGCCCAATCAACTCATAGCGCCAGGCGATCAGCGTCATGACGCCATTGACCGGTTGTGACGGTGCCAGTGCACGTGAAGATGCGGCTACACCGCGGTGGCTAAGCGTGGCACCTGGGCCACTTGCCTGCCATGCCCCTTCTCCAGCAGCATGGGTCATAAAAGGTAAAAAAATCAGTATTAACAGGCGGATCATTATTTCGCTCCGATAGTCGCAGTCATTCGGATGTTGCGATTTTCAGAAAGCTCAAGGCTTGAAAGCACGATTAATTGCGCCAAACTGCGGCGTAAGAAACGTGCCAGAAGTGGGCGCAATGCATGGTTCACCAACAATACAGGTGGTGCACCAAGCATCTCCTGGCGCTTCAGGGCATCTTGAGCCTGCTCAAGCAAACGATCGGCAAGCCCAGGTTCAAGCCCGCCACCACCTTGTAATGCTTGCAATAACAAGCGTTCCAGCGCGGCATCAAGGCCAATGACCTGCACTTCGCCGGTCCCTGGGAACCACTGCTGGGTAATCGCACGGCCAAGTGCTACGCGCACCACCGAGGTTAATTCATGCGGGTCATTCTGCACTGGCGCGTGTTCTGCCAAAGTTTCCAGAATGGTACGCATATCGCGAATCGGGACTTTTTCTGCCAGCAGGTTTTGCAACACTTTATGCAGCGTGGTCAGCGTCACTACGCCCGGTACCAGATCTTCTGTGAGCTTCGGCATATCTTGCGAGACGCGGTCGAGCAGTTGCTGCGCTTCCTGGCGGCCAAACAACTCTGGTGCAAACTGCCCAATCAGATGGTTAAGGTGTGTGGCGACAACAGTACTGGATTCCACGACCGTAAAGCCTTGAATTTGCGCCTGTTCTTTTAACGCACTTTCAATCCAGGTGGCCGCAAGACCAAAGGCAGGATCAATAGTCGCTTCACCGGGCAGCGTGCCTGCGGCAGTGCCAGGGTTGATGGCAAGCCAACGCCCAGGATAAGCATCGCCGCTGCCAATTTCGACACCTTTCATCAGAATGCGATAACGCGCG
>NZ_DATERI010000084.1:0-29359 GCF_035271705.1 Buttiauxella sp. | reverse complement strand
AACAAAAAAGCCCGACGCAATGCGGGCTTAGTGGTTTTTCGATAGCGGTTAATTTCCCGCGATATCTTATTTGCTTTTCTTGATGTGCTTGATCAAACGCTTACGTTTACGCATCTGGTTCGGCGTCAGCGTGTTACGTTTGTTGGCAAACGGGTTCTCCCCTTCCTTAAACTGGATACGGATTGGCGTCCCCATCACATCCAGCGATTTGCGGAAGTAGTTCATCAAGTAACGCTTGTAGGAATCCGGCAGGTCTTTAACCTGGTTGCCGTGAATAACGACGATTGGCGGGTTATAACCACCTGCGTGGGCATATTTCAGCTTAACACGACGGCCACGTACTAACGGTGGCTGGTGATCTTCAGCAGCCATGGTCATGACACGAGTCAGAAGCGCTGTGCTTACGCGGCGTGTGGAGCTGTCATAAGCTTCACGGACAGATTCAAACAGGTTGCCAACACCGCTACCGTGCAATGCAGAAATGAAGTGCACACGAGCAAAGTCGATGAAGCCAAGACGATAATCCAGCGTCTCCTTAACTTCCTCTCTGACTTCGTTGCTCAGGCCATCCCACTTGTTGACCACAATCACCAGTGAGCGCCCACTATTGAGGATAAAGCCAAGCAGGGACAGATCCTGATCAGAAATACCTTCGCGAGCATCAATAACCAGCAGCACAACGTTCGCATCTTCAATTGCTTGCAGGGTTTTGATTACTGAGAACTTTTCAACGGTTTCAGTGATTTTCCCACGTTTACGCACCCCAGCGGTGTCGATGAGAATGAATTCACGCTCATCACGTTCCATTGGGATGTAGATGCTGTCACGCGTCGTTCCTGGCATGTCGTAAACTACAACACGGTCTTCGCCAAGAATACGGTTAGTGAGCGTTGACTTACCTACGTTCGGACGGCCGACAATTGCCAGTTTAATTGGCAAATCCTGAGGATTAAAAGCTTCTTCTTCCTCTTCTTCTTCCGCTTCTTCGTCGTCAGACACAATGCCATGCTTAGCATTGAATGCCGCCCAGTAGGCTGCATCTTCATCGATTTCTTCTTCCGGCTCACGCGGTTTTTTTTCGTCGATGAACGGAATCAGCACGTGTTCCAGTAGCGTTGTTACGCCGCGACCGTGAGAGGCTGCGATCGGGTGAATTTCACCTAATCCCAAAGAGTAGAAATCGATAACCGCTTGGTCAGGATCCATACCGTCAGTCTTGTTCGCCACCAGGAAGGTTGGCTTCTGACGAGAACGCAGATGTTTAGCAATGGCTTCGTCGGCAGGCATCAGGCCTGCGCGTGCATCCACCATAAACAGCACAACATCAGCTTCTTCAATCGCTAACAGCGACTGCGCAGCCATATGCGTTTCAACGCCGTCTTCTGTGCCATCAATACCACCGGTATCAATGGCGATAAACTCGCGACCTTCCACTTCAGCACGACCATACTTGCGGTCGCGAGTCAGCCCCGGGAAATCCGCGACCAGCGCATCTCGGGTACGCGTCAAGCGGTTAAACAACGTGGATTTTCCGACATTAGGGCGCCCGACAAGCGCAACCACAGGTACCATGATAAAAGCCTCATAACTCAAAATTCATCATAAAACGACGTCAATTCACATCGTTTCTAAAAACAGGAAACGGCTCCCGGACTACAGGAACCGTTTCTGGCTAAATATTTCTTACGGTAAGTTTAACGCTTGATAGCGTACAACGTACCGTCTTTTGCCTGAATCAACAGCTTGTCACTTGCGACAACTGGCTCAGTCTGGAACCCAGAACCGTCCACTTTTTGTTGGGCAACAAAGCGACCGTCATCGGCATTGAGCCAATGCATATAACCTTCGCTGTCACCGACAACCAAATAACCGTTGTACAGAACAGGTGATGTCAGATTACGGTGCAGCAGATCACTTTGCGTCCACAGCGTGACACCGCCGTCAGCATTCAGAGCAATCACGCGATCAGTTTGATCGACGAGGAAAATACGGTTCGCATCAACAATGAAATCGCTTACTGAACCCAGTTCACGTTTCCACATCACCTGGCCTGAACGTAAGTCCAGCGCCGTCAGATTGCCGTTATATGCCAGCGCATAGACCACACCGTTAACCACAACAGGAGTCGTATCGACATCGCTCAGACGGTCAATTTCGGTAGAACCGGTTGCCTGAGAGATACGTTGCTGCCAAATCAACTGACCTTGCTTGAGCATAACCGCACTTACACGGCCGTTATCACCGCCAACAATGGCGGCGCCAAACGCGACTGCAGGTGCTGATTCGCCACGCAGAGAAAGTGCTGGCATATCCAAGTTCACTGTCCATTTGACTGAACCGTCAGCTTCATCGAATGCCTGAAGCTGGCCATTGCCGGTATGAACCAGAACTAAACCGTCGCTGACCACTGGGCGAGAGAGCACTTCGCCGGCGGCTTTGCTTTGCCATGCAATACTACCATCAGAGGTGTTAAGCGCATAAACCTGTGCTTTTTCACTCCCAACGTAAAGATGTGCACCTTCAACGGTTACGCCGCCAGAAAGCAGTGCGGGTTGGTTGCTGGAATAAAAGTTCGTCTTTCCAGCAAGATCGATAGACCAGACTTCTTTACCGTCGTCCGCGTTAACGGCTTTAACGGTACCCCGGCGATCGGCTGCATAAATGTTGCCGTCCTGCCACGCTGGATGCAAATTGGAATAAAAATCACCAATTCCGCTACCAACAGAAGTACTCCATGATTTTTCAGGTTCAAACTGGTTTTCAACTGTCGGCAGTGGAGACATCTGAACGATATCTTCTTCACCGCTAAACAGTGAACAACCGCTGAGCAGCGTCAGAGAAATCAGCCCTGGTACAAGTAGTTTACGCAATTGCATCGGGTCCCTCTTAGCTCGACAAATTATTAATTTTCATCTGCATCATTTCGCGCAGGGCTGGAGAAGCGTCGGTCTGTGAGCCTTTGCTCCACGCATCGCGTGCACCTTGCTTATCCCCTTTGCTGAGCAGCGCTTCACCACGCAAATCAGCGATAATCGCTACCCAACCTTCACCTTTAACACTATCAAGTGTTTTCAGCGCTGCATCAATTTGCTTTTGTTGGATTTGAACACGTGCCAAACGTACATTGATCAACGCCTGCAAATTTTCGTCGCTGGTGCTGGTCAGACCCTGCTGCAGTTGAGCTGCCGCTTTCGCGAGGTCGTTGTTATCAGCATACTTCTGCGCAATTTCCAGTGATGCCAGAGCGCCGTAAGTATTCTTAGTGTTAGCTGCGAATTTTTCTGCTGCACTCAACGTCGCAGGTTGGTCAGCACGCACAGCTTGAGTCACTGTTTGATACTCAAGAGAAGAAGCCATTGAGCTTTCAGCCTGATGATTGTTCCAGTAGCGCCAGCCAACCAATGCGCCAATCCCCAGAACAACACCGACTACCAGCGCCTTGCCATTTTCGGCAAAGAAGCGTTTTACTGCATCAACCTGTTCGTTATCGTTTTCGTAAATTTCCACGCAGTCCTTCTCCTTAACGATTAATCACTGGGGAAATTAACCCAGTAGCGCCTGCAAATGAGCGACCGCGTTTGCTTGTTCAACGGTAGTTTGCTCACCTGTGCGCAGATCCTTCACGACGACCTGACTATTGGCCACTTCAGTTTCGCCCAGCACTAGTGCAACATGCGCACCCCACTTATCTGCTCGGACGAACTGTTTCTTGAAGTTACCACCGCCGTAGTTAGTCATCAGCTTGATAGCCGGGACCTGAGAGCGTAATTGCTCAGCCAACAGCATCGCCGCAACTTGCGTTCCCTGACCTGACGATATCAGGTAAATATCGACAACAGATTCTGCTTTAAATTCCGGATTAATCGCCTGAACCAGTAAAACTAGACGCTCGAGCCCCATCGCAAAACCAACTGCTGGCGTTGCACGGCCACCGAGTTGCTCGACTAAACCATCGTAACGGCCGCCTGCACAAACGGTACCTTGAGAACCCAGGCTGCTGGTAACCCACTCGAAAACAGTGCGGTTGTAGTAATCCAGACCACGCACCAGACGCTGATTCACGGTATACGCGATACCGGCAGCATCAAGGTACTGGCACAGACCCGCGAAATGCTCGCGAGACTCTTCATCCAGATACTCGCCAAGCGTTGGAGCGTCATCCAGCAATGCCTGAACGTCTGGATTTTTTGAGTCCAGTACACGTAACGGGTTGCTGTACATGCGACGCTGGCAATCCTCGTCGAGTTTCTCTTTATGTTGTTCAAGGAACGCAACGAGCGCATCACGATAGTTAGCGCGCGCTTCAAGAGAACCAATCGAGTTCAGTTCCAGACTGACGTGCTGGTCGATACCCAAGGCACGCCACCAGCGAGCCGTCAGCATAATGAGTTCTGCGTCAATATCTGGCCCTTGCAGACCAAAGACTTCGACACCCAACTGATTGAACTGGCGATAACGTCCTTTTTGCGGACGCTCATGGCGGAACATCGGCCCGATGTACCACAAGCGCTGTTCCTGATTGTACAGAAGACCATGTTCGATACCGGCACGCACGCAGCCTGCGGTGCCTTCAGGGCGCAAAGTCAGGCTATCGCCATTGCGGTCCTCAAAGGTATACATCTCTTTTTCAACCACGTCGGTAACTTCACCGATGGCGCGTTTGAATAACGAGGTCTGCTCTACAATCGGCAAACGGATTTCACTGTAGCCGTAGCTGCCGAGCACCTGTTTCAGAATGCCTTCAATGCGCTGCCAGATGGCGGTTTCGCCAGGCAGATAATCGTTCATGCCGCGGATGGCTTGAATATTTTTTGCCACGTTTATTCTCTACCGAATTTATACAAAAAATGAACCCGAAATCAGACTGTTTGCTATCGCAAAACGTCTGGCGGGTTCAATCATACACGGGAAGCCGAATGCTTCCCATGTTTCGCACTATTTTTCCAACTGCTGGATAGTAATCCGCTGCGATGCATCAAGCATAGAGGCCTTGGCACGAATACGCGCTTCAAGCTGCGCAATCATGTTTTCGTTATCCATTCGCTCGCGTTGACGCACGCCGTCTTCATAGAAACCGCTTTTCTTGTGACCACCTGTCACGCCCAAAGTGGAAACCAGCGCTTCGCCCGGCCCGTTCACTACGCAGCCAATGATAGAAACATCCATTGGCGTGATGATATCTTCCAGGCGCTCTTCGAGAGCGTTCACTGTACCGATTACATCGAACTCCTGGCGCGAACACGTTGGGCAAGCGATGAAGTTAATACCGCGAGCGCGGATACGCAAAGATTTCAGAATGTCGAAACCAACCTTGATCTCTTCCACAGGATCAGCTGCCAGTGAAACGCGCAGCGTGTCACCAATGCCTTCGGAAAGCAGTAAACCCAAGCCAATCGCTGATTTCACAGAACCACTACGCATGCCACCTGCTTCGGTTATCCCAAGATGCAGCGGTTGATCAATCTGCTTAGCCAACAAACGGTAGGATTCAACAGCAAGGAAAACATCCGAAGCTTTCACGCTGACTTTGAATTGATCAAAGTTAAGACGATCGAGATGATCCACATGACGCATCGCTGACTCTAACAATGCCTGAGGGGTTGGTTCGCCATACTTTTCCTGGAGATCTTTTTCCAGCGATCCGGCATTAACGCCGATACGAATGGGAATATTTTTGTCGCGGGCGCAATCGACAACAGAACGGATACGCTCTTCGTTACCGATGTTGCCTGGGTTGATGCGCAAGCAATCGACGCCATATTCAGCCACTTTTAAGGCGATACGGTAGTCAAAATGGATATCAGCGACCAGTGGGACATTGACCTGCTGTTTAATGAGCTTGAACGCTTCTGCTGCATCCATAGTCGGCACAGATATACGAACGATATCTGCACCCACTCTTTCTAATGCTCTAATCTGGTTAACAGTTGCTTCAACATCCGTAGTTCGGGTGTTGGTCATTGACTGGACGGCGATCGGTGCCCCGTCGCCGATTGGCACATTTCCGACATAGATCCGTTTGGATTTTCTACGTTGAATTGGGGCTTCATTATGCATTACAAATCTCCACAATTACGCGTCATGCTGGCTGCAATTATTCAGCACTTACCGTCAGACGTGCAACCTGGCTAGTTCTGATAAAACGACTCAAGTCGACAGGTTTACCCTGGAACTGAATCTGTACTGCCGCCGGAGCACCAATTTTCAACTTATACGGTGCCTGACCGGCTAAATTCAAATTGCCATCTTTACTCTGCATGCCGCTGAACAGTTTTTTACCTGTTGCATCGGTCACTTCAAGCCAGCAATCAGCATTAAAGTTCATGACTAATGCATTCGGATCTGCGGTCGCCGTTGCAGGATTAGTCGCAACGGCTTGATCGGTAGGTAAAGTAGCATTCGGCGCAGGCGGTGTGGCCTGCACATTTTCGACAGGAGCCTGGCTAGGAGCCACTACAGCGGAAGGATCCGCTGGAGTGGTTTGCTGAGCCGTTACTGCCGGGGCCAGATCTTGTGTTGAATCAGTCGTAGGTGCAGATGGTGTCGCAGGAGTCTGCACAGGCTGCTGTACTGAGGTATCAGTTGCAGATGAATCAACGGTATTCAACGGAACTGATTGAGAATTGCTATTACCCGCTGAAAGTTCAGCTGAAGATTGATCCGCCATCGTCGAAATCTCTTCCTGCTGCGCTTTGTGGTTCTGCCACCACCATGCGCCCGTCAGGCCGACAACAACAAACAGAATGAGCCAGGTAAAGCTCATTAACCAACCGTCACGTTTCTTGCGACGTTTCCCCAGGGAAAAACTTTGCATTGGAGCAACTTTAGCAGCCCTAATCGGTGCCTGTTTTTCCATCATTGGCAACAGTTCTTCTTCAGGGATACGCACCAAACGTGCATAAGAGCGGATATAACCCCGCAGGAATGTAGACGCTAAGTCGGCAGGTGCGTTGTCATCTTCAATATCCCGAACAGTAGAAACCTTCAAGCATAGGCGTTCTGCCACAGCTTGTTGGCTAAGACCGAGTTCTTCACGAGCTGTACGTAGACGTTCGCCCGTGGTTTGTGCTGCATTTGATTCTTGAGTGGCTTCAGTATTCATTAGCTACAATTGCTGGTGCTGTTCGATTGAGGAATTAGGCAGGAGCCTTGTCGCACAGCATTTCCGCTACGCCACACTCTCCCGCTCCGCGAAACTAATTTGTCTTCTGAAGGGCCCCTTCAGACAACATAACATTCAGCTAAAACGACTTATTCACTTAAACCAACCGCTTTAGATAAACGATTCATCACCGGAGAGATAACCATAGACATCATTTTGAATGTTGTCAGTGGATTGCGACCCACGATGGCTTAAATTGATGCGCCTAAACTATTGTTGTACCGCTACATACTGCCTTAAAGTACGGTGAAACGCACCGTAATTATTAATCTTAAAGACACTTGCTAAGCTTGCATAACTGCAAGATATAACTACGTGTTTTTTGCACCAAACAGCGGTATAACCGAATGGTGCTCATCTGATCAAAACTAATGCTTATCAGACTGCTTTAACATCAATAGGTTCACCTTGCATACGCTTGCGCATTGTACGTTTGGTACGGTCAATGACTTCGCCTGCCAATTGGCCACAAGCCGCGTCAATATCATCACCACGTGTTTTACGCACGATGGTGGTGAAACCATAACTCATCAGTACTTTTGAGAAACGGTCAATTCGACTATTGGAGCTACGACCATATGGTGCGCCCGGGAACGGGTTCCATGGGATCAGGTTAATTTTGCATGGCGTATTTTTGAGGCATTCAGCCAATTGATGCGCATGATCAGTACTATCGTTGACGTGATCGAGCAGAACGTATTCCACCGTGACACGACCCTGATTGGCATTGGATTTCTCCAGATAACGATGCACCGAAGCCAGGAAAGTCTCGATATTATACTTTTTGTTGATCGGCATAATTTCGTCACGAAGATCATCGGTCGGAGCATGCAAAGAGATGGCAAGTGCCACATCAATCATGTCGCCCAATTTATCCAGTGCTGGAACCACACCCGATGTGGAAAGCGTGACACGACGTTTAGACAGCCCAAAACCGAAATCATCAAGCATGATTTCCATTGCTGGAACCACGTTGTTGAGGTTCAGCAGTGGCTCACCCATACCCATCATCACCACGTTGGTGATAGGACGTACGCCGGTTTTCTTTTGCGCGCCGATAATTTTAGCAGCACGCCACACCTGGCCAATAATTTCAGAAACACGCAGGTTACGGTTAAAACCTTGCTGAGCTGTTGAGCAGAATTTACATTCCAGAGCACAACCAACCTGAGAGGAAACACACAGTGTGGCGCGGTCTTCTTCGGGGATATACACCGTTTCGACCAGCTGATCAGCGATTCTGATTGCCCATTTGATGGTGCCATCAGCAGAACGTTGCTCTTCAGCAACTTCAGGTGCGCGGATTTCAGCGACTTCTTTGAGTTTATTGCGTAGAACTTTGTTGATGTCGGTCATTTCATCGAAGTCATCACTGCAGTAGTGATACATCCATTTCATGACTTGATCAGCGCGGAAAGGTTTTTCGCCCATATCAGCGAAGAACTCTCGCAGTTGCTGGCGGTTAAGATCCAACAGGTTGATTTTTTCTGACTTGTTAGGAACGACTGAAACAGGAGTCTCAGGAGTGACAATTTGCTCTGACATAATTTCTTCCGGCCTCGTTGTTACACGTTACGGCCCCAGGAGGGTTAAAAAGATACGCCCCGGAGAGGAGGCTCATCCGGGGCGTATCATTGTACAAATTCTATGGCACAGATGCCATGGCTGAAAGCGTTGTACATACAAATAAAATGTAAAACTGCTTAACAGTTAGTGCTAATGCCTAAATCATTTGGGTTACAGATGTTGTGACCTGAACCCAATTGAGAAAGGGTGATTAGCGAGTGCGTGGGCAAACTTCACCTTCAGCAAAGAAATAGGCGATTTCACGAGCAGCTGATTCTACAGAATCAGAACCGTGGGTGCCGTTTTCAGTGAAGCTATCAGCGTAGTCTGCACGCAGAGTGCCAGCCAGAGCGTTAGCTGGGTTAGTTGCACCCAGAATGTCACGGTGACGCTGAACCGCATTTTCGCCTTCCAGAACGGTCACTACGATTGGGCCGGAAGTCATGAATGCAACCAGACCGTCGAAGAATGGTTTGCCTTCGTGCTCAGCGTAGAAACCCTGAGCCTGCTCTGAGGTCAGGTGCAGCATTTTTGCGCCAACAATCTTAAACCCAGCGGATTCAAAACGAGCATAAATATTACCAATAACGTTTTTTGCCACCGCGTTTGGTTTGATGATGGAAAAAGTACGTTCAATAGCCATGATTACCTCTGTCTCTGTTCTGTTTACCCGGATACCCGGTTATGATTTGGCGCCGATTATAATGAGCAAGTCTCGCGTTGCCTATGGATGTAGGTAACATTTTTTTAAAATAAAGCGAACATCGGCAACACTTTTCACCCAAACGGCTAAAAATCACTCTATTACTCTACTGCAAAGTGAAATGAGCAGCAGCAATCTGCCCTGCTTCATCAAGTACCAACACTTGGTAGTTTCCCGGTTTATCCAGATTTAGCGCGATTCCATTCCGGTTTTCACCCACTGGCTCTCCGTTCAAAAACCACCAGCGATCACCTTGCCCTCCCTGTGCGCTAAGACGCAGCGCTACGCTTAATTCGCCAGGAAGACGCTTCAAAATAGCGCCCTCACGTACCCCCAACAACAATAAAGGCGTAACTTCATCTTTCTGTGCTGGCGGACATTGTGCCGAAATCTCCGGCAAACGAGCCGCTCTTCTCTCACTGGCAGGCAACCAAGGCTCAAGCGGCAACGGCCACAAAGAAATAATGTGTTGTGTTGCATTTGGGCAATCCGCTGCCACACGTTGCCCTTGCTCATTCAGCCAGACAATTTTTCTCGATCCCTGAAGACCTTCTTGCCCCGGTGCTTCGAGTGTTGGCGGTTGGCTATCATCCAGAAGCCAGCCCGATAATCTGCGTCGACAATTGCTGTCTCCCACGGCAAGATTTTGCCCTCCCGGCCAGCAAATTCCCCCCGTAGAAACAGATGCCGGACGCGGGTCAACCGGCAGACGTGCTTGCTGAACGGCAGAAGTGGCTTGCAGCAGATTATTCACCTGGTTTAACAGCGGCACGGCGCTACCTAAGCCAAATTGTCCAGCAACCGGTGTGCTATCAGGGCGTCCAGTCCAGATACCAATGAGATAGCGGGGATTTATCCCGATAGCCCATGCATCGCGATAGCCATAGCTGGTGCCCGTTTTCCAAGCCAAAGGGACAACAACTGGCAAGGTGGCATCGGGTTGCGGCTGTGCTTCACCTGCCAGAACTCGACGAATAATCCACGCGGCACCAGCAGACATCAACGGACGCTCAAGCAAGGGTTGATCCGGTTGCAACCGCAACTGTGCTGCGCGCCCATGACGAGCGAAAGCACTATAAGCCGCAACTAACTGATCCAGCCGCGCCCCGCCACCGCCAAGAATGAGCGAAAGATTTGGCTCGCTACCCGCAGGAAAACGCAGATCCAAACCCACGTTACGCAACTGCGCGGCAAACCGTTTTGGCCCGTACGCTTCAAGTACCTGCACCGCAGGGAGATTGAGTGAACGCACTAGCGCGTCACTCATACTGACTGGGCCATGAAAACCCGTGTCGAAATTCCCCGGGCGATAATCGCCAAAACGGCGTGGTACATCCTGTAACAACGATGTGGAATGAATCAGCCCATCGTCCAGCGCAAGGCCATAAACAAACGGTTTAAGCACCGAGCCTGGTGAACGAATCGCCGTGACCATATCAACATGCCCGAAACGACTTTGATCATTGATATCGACTGAACCTACCCAACCGCGCACTTCCATGGTGGTGTGATCGACGACCAGCATCGCCATTGATGAACGTGGCGGAAGCTGAGCTTTCCAGTTCAACGCCAACTCTTCCAATTGGCGCTGTAACGGTGCATCGATGGTGGTGGTTATTTTCTGCAAGTTACTGCGATTTATCAGATAACGTGAAAGCAACGGCGCTAATTGCGGCATCTGGCGTGCAGCAAGCCAAACGGGTTCTTCGAGGGATTCTTTAACCTGCTGCGGTTCCCAGACCGCTTGCTCAGCCATGCGAAGCAGCACTTTGTTACGCGCAGCTTGTGCTCGTTCAGGCCAGCGATCTGGACGCAGGCGGCTAGGAGCCTGTGGGAGTACTGCCAGTAAAGCCGCTTGCGCATAACTAAGATGCTCAGGGGATTTTCCCAAGTAGACCCAACTGGCGGCTCCCACGCCCTGTAACGTGCCGCCAAAGGGTGCACGATTCAGATAGAGCGTGAGAATTTGCTCTTTTGAAAGATGCCACTCAAGTTGGAGTGCCCGCCACACCTGGCGAATTTTTCCGCCAAACGTACGAGGATGCGGATCAAGCAAACGCGCGACTTGCATCGTCAACGTGCTGCCGCCCGAGATCACTTTCCCATTACGAAGATCCTGCCAGGCCGCTCGTAAAATCGAAAGTGGATTGATCCCTGGATGATCCCAAAACCAGCGATCTTCATAGTTGATCAGGGCTTCGAGATAACGGGGTGAAACATCATTAAGCGTGACCGGATAGCGCCAGATGCCGTTCTCGTCAGCAAAACGCCACAGCGGCGTGCCGTCTGCTGCCACCACGACACGTGCAGGATTCGCCTGAGATAATGGCAGCGGCCAAAGCCGGTCTGCCAGCCAAACCCCCAGGCAAAAAATGAGAGGCGCCACTACAAAAAGGTAGCAGCGCCGCCAGCGTAAAGGCTGTCGCATTTGAGCAGGCCTGTTACGGATGAACAGTCAGCATGCCAGTGCTGGCTCCTGTTGCCCGCCACTGCGGCACATACATGGACTCTACTTGTGAAACCGGCACCTGATAAATCCCAGGGGTCACCGCTCGTGCCAGGTAAACCAGCGTTGCATGCTGGCTTTCAGTGAGTGGCAATGCGGCCACAAAGCGGTCATCACGGAATTCCAGGTGCTGGATATCAGCTTGTTGCATCTGGCTAAGTAAACCCTGAACCTGATTATCGCTATCACTCAGGCTGGCGCTGCTTTCAGAAAGGTTCTGGTTTTCCAGCTCAAGCCCTGCAGGGAGTAAATCGACCACCAGCGCATCAGGCACATTTTTATCTGCCCACACATCTAACCAAACCATCACTAACTCACCACTTTTCAGCTCTGACAACGACTTACTATTGCCTTTCGCATCCAGGAAATGACGCTCAATATGCAACACATTGCTATAGGGCACTGGAGCCTGTTGCGGATAGCCCACACTGTCTAAGCGCAGATAAAGATTGCCAGTACCGGTGTTGCTCACTTGCAGGAGTTCGAGTTGTTCAGCAGTCAAATTACGGGTTATGGATTGCCCACTCGCCAATGGTTCGTCAGTAAATGAGACCTGCGATTGCCAATCCCCTTTCGCCGTTTGCCAGTTTCGACCCGCCAGGAAGAGCGCGTTACTTTCCTGAGTCGACAACCAGTTTTGGCTAAAGGCGAGGTTAGAGAGTTCCAAAAGCAAGTTACTTTGCTGGTCTGGTAGCAATTTGTTCTCTTCCAGAAGGCTGAGAATCATCGCTTTATCACGCAATTCGCTGCCGTAATCCGCCATCCAGATTCGCTCGTCACTACGACGGGTTTTCAACCCTAACTTGATTGCTTGTTCACCACGCGGGGCATCGCCCATTAACTTTAACCCGACACCCAGTTGCACAAGCGGCAAGCCTGCTCGGGCAGTGCTATAACGCTGCCAAAGTTCACGCAGCGCCCCAAGAGGGGCTTTTTGCTGGCGGGCTAACACTTGCCCTGCGTAGGCTTGAATCGCAAATTTACTGGCAGCAGCATCATCGCTATAACGCAGTGCGATAAGCCCTGAATCCTGAAGGTAGCGCAGCAGGCGCTGATTGGCCTTATTGAGCGAATCAACATTAACGCTGTAGCCTTGCTCGTTCGCTCGAACCAGGAAATCAGTCACATAAGCCGTTAACCAGTATTCTTCCGGCCCTTCTTTGTCCCATAGACCAAAGCTGCCGTTATCGCGCTGCATATCGAGCAGACGAGAAATCCCCAAATCAATGGCAGCACGACGCTGTTCATCAGTGGTTCCTTTTATCCCAAGAGCCGCAAGCTGCGCCTGATTGGTATAAAGCGAAGGGAATAGGCCGCTGGTCGTTTGTTCAAGGCAACCATACGGATAGGCTTTAAGCTCACGGATATAGCGCGCCAAGTTTAACGGCGGGCGCCCGCTGAGCAATACCTGCCCTTCAAGTGTTGCCGAGGCTAAACCAGAAATATGTTGCGGCGGAATATCCCACACTTCACCGGGAGCAAGCACCGCACCACTATTGATACTTTGTGCCGGGAACGGAGGACGCACGGATAAGGTCCACTGTTTTTTCAGGGCAGTGAATGTTTCGCCCGGTAAGTTGACCCCACTAATTTGCGCATTGAGTTGCCCATCACCAAAACCATCCAACGCGCTGACTGAGATAAACAGTGTTTTCCGAGCACCCGGCAACAGTTTTAGAGTTTGTGACGCTGCTGAGTCCAGCGCAATCAGGCCGTTAGTGTTGAGGTTAATATTCAGTTGTTGCGGCTGGTCAGTCAGGTTTGTGAGATCCATCGCTAAACGGCTGCTATCGCCGCTCGCCATAAAGCGCGGCGCAGCCAGTTCAGTCACCAGTGGTGCGGCGACCACCACTTTGCCCTCGCTATTACCAAAGCGGTCATCGGTCCAGGCTTGCGCCATGACACGCAGTTCACCGTTGAAATCGCCAACAGGGAGTGTGACGGTGCCTTCGCCTTTTTCATCCAGTTGTACCGCCTGAGCTTGCTGAGCAATGATTGTGACGTGGTTAACCGGTTTTTTACCGCCCCGACTTAGCGCATCGCCTTCATCGCCATCACCACCAAAGCGTAATGCGGCTAAGCGCCCTTCCCCTTCAATCACCTGGCCGTAGATATCGTATAAATCTGCGCCATAACGTTTACGGCCAAAGAAGGCTTCCCACGGGTCCGGCGTTTTGTAGTCAGTGATATTCAGTACACCGCTATCAACAGCAGAAACCAGAACATTAATTTGCTTCGGCATTTCACCCTTTATGGGTTGGGTTTTTACTTTCACTGTCAGATTTTGATTCGGCCGCATTTTAGCGGGTGCTTCCAACTCAAGTGCCAGTCGGCGGCTTTCATCAGCCAGCGGAAGATGCAAAATACCGACCGCGCGTTTTGGCGTTGCCGCACGGCTCTTATCTCCTGGTCGAATCACCAGTGTGCTCAAATACAAATCATGACGCTGCCAGCTTTTATCCACTGGAATAGCAATATCCAGGCCTTTGTCTGGCACATCAATTTCTTTCCACCACAGTGGGCCATCGCTGGATTCCACCATCGCATAGCCTTTACCCGCAGCGGGGGCAGAAATATGCAGATTGATGGTATCGCCCGCCTTGTAAGCAGGCTTGTCTATTTTCAGCGTCACACGGTCTGGGCGTACAGCACCTTCGCCGTCACTGTTGTCTTGCCAGCTATAACCTGCCCAGAAGCGCAAGCTACTCACAATGTTTGTATCCGGGTCACGGACTTCAAGACGGTAGGACCCCCATTCAACGGGGAAAGCCACTTTACCGGTTTCGCCCGCTGCGAGCGCGAGCTTTTGTTCGGCTTCTACGAGGTCTTTCTGGTCATATTGAGACTGCCAACCCTCACCCTCTTCCCAGCTCCAGAAGTAATCTCGGCGCTCGCGGATGAGCCGCACATCAAGCCCGGAAACCGCCAGCTTTTCTCCTTTAGCATTGGCATAAACGATGTCAAAACCGGCGTTAGTGTTTTCGTCGACAATAGGTTGAGTCCGGGTGCTGTCAGTTCGGTAATCGTAGATCTCTTTGCTGGAAAATTGTGGACGAATGCCGGGCAGCGCAACACCAGGCCAGATAGCTTGTTCAGCACGACGCGTCACTGGACGGCCGCCTGATTCCAGTAAACTGGCTTGTAGCACCAGTCGTAATGGCGAGTGGACATCAGCCCATTGGCTCTGGGCACTCACTGTTGTTTTGCCTTGCTCATCAAGCTGCAGCTGAACTTCATCCAAATTCAAAGTGAGGTTTTCTTCGTTTATGTCACCAAACTGGAACCCTGGTAATGCAGACACCGCTTCACGAAGCGGGCGTAAGAATAGTTGCCCTTGCAGATTGTTACCAGACGCAGGTGCACCGTACAGATAACGTCCAGCAACCTGGAAGCTCACTGATTCATCAGGGCTAACGGGGTCTTTATTGCCGGTGATATTAAGTGCCATACGCTCTGGCATGAAGTCTTCGACTTTAAATGACCAAATACGTGGCTGGTTATCACCGGTATTAACACGCACCTGCCAGTTGCCGGTTTGCACATTCTGATTCAAGGGGTAGCTCAATTGGTACAAACCGTTTTCCGGCTGCCAAACTTGTGTTCTGGCAACCTGGCCATCCGGTTTCACCACTTCCAGTTTTACCGGTTGAGCGGGCAGTGTTTTCCCATCGCTGTCACGTAGCAAGGCGTTAAGCAGTACGGTTTCACCCGGGCGATAAAGATCCCTTGGGCCAAACATAAAGAATTGCTTAGTGAATCCGGCATCTCCGGCAATATCAAATTCAGCCAGATCCAGTGCCGGACGACTCAAATCCAACAGGGTAGTTTGCTCGGCAGTACGCGCGAGTAATAACGTCCCTTTACCTGATTTTTCCAGCGTAGCGTGGCCGTCAGCGTCGCTCTTCGCCTGTGCCAGGGTTTGCCCTTTTTCATCAAGCAGAGAGATTTCCACACTGGACTGCGCGGCACCATTTTCCAGGCTTTGAGTGAAGACATCTAACTGGTCATGGTAACGGTGCACTGACACGCCGATGTCGCTTAACATAAACAATGTTGCGGCATTGCTATAACTGTAATGGCCGGCCTGGTTCATTATCGCGATATAAACGCCAGGTTGTTGCAGCGGTTTAATTTCGCCTAGCGGTAGCAGCAGTTTTTCACGGGTATTGCGCGCAGGATTAAGGTCAAATCTGCCGCTGTAAACCAAATCCGAAAGCTTGAGTAAATTGTCAGATTCCCAGTTAGAGACTGAATTTCGGTATTGCCACTGACTGATGAATGAACTCAACGATTCACTTTTAATCCGGTAAAAATTGACGTCAATTTTATCGACGTTGAGGGCCATCACCGGTAAACCTGCAATCACTTTGGTTGGCAGCAATGAACCTCGGCTGGCAAACCCAACGCTTGGTTGAATATCTCGCGTCGAAATTGGCTTCTCGAAGTGGCTGTCAAAAGTGGTTTTATTGAGAGCCAGCAAGCCGTTATCAACCGTCAGTATCAGTTCACGTTTAGGCTCAAGATGGCGCAAACGTAATTCTTTTAAGTCGGCTGAAAGTTCCCACGCACCGTCAACTTTACCGCTGGTTTTATCCACCAAATGCGTCACGCGGGAGAAATCTTGATTGGGATCGAGCGGAATTGAGAAGGTGAGGACCAACGTGCTCGCCCCATCGAGCTGAACCTCGGATGCATCAAGCAATTTAAGCGGTTTGCCCGCTGAATCCTTCGCTAACTTGTCGAGTTGTGAGGCGTCAGGTTTCGCCACTGGTGCCGCACTTTGCTGGGCCGAGCTATCGCTCTTCGCCAGCGATTGAGGTGTGTCGTTATTGTCGCATCCTGAAAGAACCAAAGCTGCCACTAGCGCTGCTGCCAGCGCACCCAGACGTATTGCTTTCATGTTTAATCCCTGGCCGATACTGCCCATTAACCCACTACGTTGTCTATGTATTATGCGGGCACATTAAAAAAACGAAAGTATCCAGGCTGTGCATTGCGCGCTTTCTCGCAAAGCGAACTCTTATTGTGTAACTGTTGCAATTGAAGTTCTGTTGCAAAGTGGAAGCGTGATCACAGTCCGAAAGGTCACATGTTACCTTATAAGTCATCTGTTTTTAAAACAATAAGATAGATAGAAATAGAGTTCTTATTCTTGCTACATTTCAAGCTGAGTCGCTGCCTCAACGCGGTGTTTAGCTAAAGTGATAATAAGAGACTGCTAAATGAAAAGTGCCGTTAATGCCCTACAAAATTTCGGAAAATCGCTCTATGGCCCAGTGCTTATCTTGCCGATCGTCGGTTTATTTATCGCATTCGGTAATGTATTGGGCAATGGTAACCTGGCTGAATATTTACCGTTCCTCAGCCATCCTTCTATTCAGCACACTGGGGTTCTGATCTCCAAATCAGCAGTATCGGTGCTGGCAAACCTGGCGCTGGTCTTTGGTGTGGGTATTCCCATTGGCCTTGCGGCCAAAGACAAAGGGTATGCCGCATTGATTGGCCTGGTCACTTTTATCGTATTCATTAATGCGATGAACGTAACACTACAACTACAAGGCGAACTGGCTCCAGCCGACCAAATGCGTGCTGCAGGGCAAAGCATGGTGTTGGGTGTCCAGGTGCTTGAGATGGGCGTTTTCGCAGGGATCCTCACCGGAGCGTTGTCGGGATATTTGTACAACCGCTATTCCAGCGTACAGTTTTCGGGTGCGATGGCGATTTACTCTGGTCACTGCTTCGTCGCTATTATCATGCTTCCCGTTTCGATGTTACTCGGCGTGGTGATGAGCGAACTCTGGCCGTTTGCTCAACATGGAATCAGTGCGCTGGCGTTGGCGATTAAAGGTGCGGGAGCATTCGGTGTGGCTATCTATGGCTTCCTCGAACGCATTCTGGTGCCAACCGGTCTTCATCACCTGGTCTATACCCCCTTCCTGTACACCGAATTAGGTGGCACAGCCGATGTTTGCGGCAATATTTATCAAGGCGCGCGCAATATTTACTTCGCTGAAATGGCCTGTCCGAGCGTCCATCAGCTGAGTAGCACTGTGGTGTGGGACGCCCGCGGCATTAGTAAAATGTTCGGCCTTCCTGCTGCCGCATTCGCCATGTATATGACCGCCAAACCTGAGCGCAAAGCGGCGGCAAAAGCGATTCTCATTCCGGCAGCGCTGACGTCTATGCTGGTTGGCGTTACAGAGCCGCTGGAGTTTTCATTCCTGTTTGTCGCCCCATTGCTGTTTGGCGTGCATGCCGTTCTGACCGGTATCGGCATGATGCTGTTCTACCTGCTGGGTGTTCACGCTATCGGCGCTAACGGCATTATTGATTTCATTCTTTATAACCTGCCACTTGGCACCGAGAAGTCCAACTGGCCGATGTATATCGCCGTAGGTCTGACGATGTCGGTCATCTATTTCCTGGTATTCCGTTTCCTTATTCGTCGCTTCGATATGAAAACCCCGGGGCGTGAGGACGAGGAGCAAGAAACAAAACTGTATAGCAAACAAGAGTATCAAGCTAAAGGCAGCAACGATGGATTGGGTGAAGCTATTATTGAGGGCCTTGGTGGACGAGCCAATATCGAAGTAGTCGACAACTGTTACACCCGCCTGAGAGTGACGGTACGCGATGTTTCAGTTATCGATGAACCCCGCCTGAAATCGACCGGTGCGAAAGGGGTGATTAAGCAAGGTAATAACGTTCAAGTGGTCTACGGGCTGCATGTCAAAAAAATGCGAGAAGCAGTAGAGACGAATCTCTAAAGGAGCCAATGATGTTTAAACCCCCATTTATTTTGTCCATTGCCGGTGGTGGTAGCACTTACACGCCAGGTATTGTTAAGAGCCTGATGGTGCGCCTGGCCGATTTCCCATTAGCTGAAATTCGCCTCTACGATATTGATGGCGAGCGCCAGTCGGTCATTGCTCCAGTTGTTGAGAAAGTGATTCGCGACCACAGCCAAAGTATTAAATTCACCGTCACCACCGACCCAGAAGTCGCCTTTAGCGGTGCCCATTTCGTTTTCGCTCAGATGCGTGTGGGGCAATATAAAATGCGTGAGCAGGATGAAAAAATCCCTTTACGCCATGGAGTTATCGGGCAAGAAACCTGTGGACCAGGCGGGTTGGCTTATGGTTTACGCACCATTTTACCGATGGTGGAATTGTGCGATTTTGTTGAGCGTTATGCGCATCAAAAAGCGTGGATTGTTAACTATTCAAACCCCGCGGCGATTGTTGCTGAAGGTGTGCGCCGCCTGCGTCCGAAGGCTCGCGTGCTGAATATTTGTGATATGCCAGTAGCCGCCATGCGCAACATGGGCGCTATCCTCGGCGTCGACCGCCATAAACTGGAAGTTGATTACTTCGGGTTGAATCATTTTGGTTGGTTTACACGTGTGCTGGTTGATGGGGAAGATCGTCTGCCGGAATTGCGCCGCCATATCGCGAAGTTTGGCCTTCTGACTGAAGACGCCGCGCAAACCGATCCGCAGCATTCTGATCCGTCCTGGGTAAAAACCTGGCGTCATATCAAACCGATAATGGATCATTTCCCGGAATACCTGCCGAATCCTTATTTGCAGTATTACCTGATGCCAAACGACATCGTTGAGCATCAAAACCCTGACTACACACGCGCCAACGAAGTGATGGATGGGCGTGAGAAGAAACTGTTTGCCGCCGCCGACGAATATAAAAAAACGGGGATTTTGCCAGATGCGTTCCATGTTGGCGTACACGGTGCGTTTATTGTTGATGTCGCCTGCTCACTGGCCTTTGATCTACGCCAACGCCACCTGGTGATTGTGGAAAACAAAGGGGCTATTGCCAACCTGCCCTACGACGCAATGGTGGAAGTGCCTGCCTATATCACCTCCGAAGGGCCGGAACCAGTACGAATGGGTGCCGTTCCCCTGTTCCACCAGACATTGCTCATGCAGCAATTAGCCTCCGAACAACTGCTCGTTGAAGCGACGATTGAAGGCAGCTACGAAAAGGCATTGCAGGCATTTACCCTTAACCGCACCGTGCCGACCATGCAGCACGCGAAAGCGATTCTTGACGATATGATTGAGGCTAATGGTGATTACTGGCCGCAACTGCAACAAGCATGGAAAGATGGCGAAGCGGTGAAAGCGTAACTTTATCTAATATTTACGGCGCACTTCGCAGCAGTGGATATGGTTGCTTGTCGGTTTGCTGAAAAACACCGACAATTCGATAAATGTGCAATGAATCGGAGGCAACCATGTCCACTACTTTCTTCGTTGCGGGCGACTGGCTCGCAGAACATGTTAATGATGCGGATATTCAGATTATTGATGCTCGCATGGCTCCTCCTGGCCAGGAACAGCGTGATGTGGCTGGTGAATACCGCGCAGGCCATCTGCCCGGTGCCGTATTTTTTGATATCGAAGCTCTTTCCGATCACACAAGTCCCCTGCCGCATATGATGCCGCGCGCTGAAGCCTTTGCCGTCGCCATGCGTGAGTTGGGTATCAGCCAGGACAAACATCTGATTGTTTACGATGAAGGTAACCTGTTCTCCGCCCCGCGTGCATGGTGGATGCTGCGTACTTTTGGCGTTGAGAAGGTCTCGATTCTGGCCGGGGGTCTGGCCGACTGGCAGCGCGAAGAATTGCCTCTCGAAAAAGGTGATATTGAATTACCGGAAGGTGAGTTCGATGTGAACTTTGATCCATTAGTGATTAAACGTCTGACTGATGTTCTGCTGGTAAGCCATGAAAGCACTGCGCAAATAGTCGATGCTCGCCCTGCCCCGCGTTTTAACGCACAAGTGGACGAGCCACGCCCGGGTTTAAGACGCGGGCATATTCCGGGTGCATTAAACGTGCCGTGGAACGATTTAGTAGAAAACGGGCAGTTGAAAACCACTGACGAGTTGAATGACATTTTCACACGCCAAGGGGTTAGTTTTGATAAACCGGTTATCGCCAGTTGCGGTTCAGGTGTCACTGCGGCAGTGGTGGTCCTGGCGTTAACCACACTCGGCGTCAACGGTGTTTCGCTGTACGACGGCTCCTGGAGTGAATGGGGGGCACGCCCTGATTTACCTGTCGAACCTGCACAATCACTGTAATGGACAACCGCCTGGTCGGCCTGCTCGAGCGCGGGGAGTCATTAACCCGCGCTGAGTATCGCGCGCTCGCGCACTTGACTAACCATCCCTTGTTGGTCGGTAATATCACGGTTCGCGAGCTTGCCCAGGCGACGTTTGTCTCCAGCGCGACCATTATGCGGCTATGTCATAAGCTCGGTTTTAGTGGCTTTAGTGAGCTTATCTGGCACTGTAAACAACTGCTTTCCAATACACCGCATATTGCTCAGCAACCCGCACAACCCACTGCCACACTTCCGGTTTTATTCGATAAGTTTGTTGCTAATTACCGGCAAACTTTTCGCTGGGTAACACCCGAACTGATGACGCAATTCGCGACATTGCTGCGCGAAAAAGAGAGCTTCTTTTTATACGGTGCGGGTTTTTCCTATCTGTTTGCTGAATACCTCACCAAGAAACTTCAGGTGCTGGGCAAAACTGCGTTTATTTCAGGACCAGGCGATAGTCGGGGAATTTTCCTGAGCAATGCGTCGAAGTACCAGGTGTTTATCGCCATTTCACGTAGCGGCGAAACCGAACAGGTATTGGATAAAGCGCGGATTGCACAGAATGTTGGGATGTCGATTGTGGCGTTTACTCGCGCATCGTCGAACAGTTTGTCCGAACTTGCAGATGTGCATTTTCAACTCTATGACGAGGCAATCCACTATGCAGCAGAAGCTGCCGGGATCACCTCGTTTGAGTCTAATCTGGTGATGCTTATCGATTTATTGCTGTTACAAGCGACAAACTAACAAATCAGATGATTCGATTAGTTTTAAAATCTCGCAAGAAGCTGCCCCAGCGGCGTTCATAGAATGGCGTAATATGCGCCATCATGAAGTGGCTGATACCCTTCTCACCTTCCACCACCTGGCAAATATCGACCGGCTCATCGCCGGGTAACGTGTCAGTTGCCACACTCCCCGTCTGGCGAATAATCGCTTCGATATCACCTTCAGCTTCAATACCAATCAGCAGGTTTGGTTGTTCATCAGCACGTTCTTTGATTGAACAAATAAAAGCGCGCTTAACCGTTTTCAGGTTTTTAAACAGCGTCGTTAAAGAATCGACCATTTGTGCCGGTGGCTCAGCCACTTCGGAAAGCAGCAACGAAGTCCCGCCATCCAACACTTCTTGCTGGGTTAATGGATCACTTTCATCGCTGATTAAATGCGTGATTTCACGCGGGGTAAACTCTTTGCCCGTCGGCAATTTAGCATTCAAAAATAGTGTTGCACCCTGCGTCATTTCAAACAGCGTGCGTACCGGCATCACGACAAACGCCTGCTCGTGGCTGATGGCCTGTTGCAGCGTTTCAACAGAGGTGAAGAATGGAATGACAGAAGTGCCATCATCTTTTTCCCAGTGCTGCAATTCGACTGCACTATCGGCATCAATGGCTTCGCCTTCTGCTGCTGTACCAGGCACCCAAACGGTAGACTCCAACAGGACGCGGAAGAATGCCGGGCGGTGAGCGGGCTCAAGGGCCGCCTGTTCAAGCAAGGTTTCTAATTCGTTTTTGAGTTCTGACATGATCGTTCCAGATTATCCCGATTTGATCCCCTCTCCTTTGAGGGAGAGGGTTAGGATGAGGGGGTAAACATTGATGAAAGCCATCAAGCCAGGTCGCCCTCATCCCGGCCTTCTCCCTCAGGAGAAGGAGAAAAGCAATTACTCAGCAGTCAACAAATTCGCAATTGCGCGCACGCCAATGCCTGTTGCGCCAGCAGACCACTGCTCAACAGCACCTTTACGGTAGGTTGCGGAGCAATCAATATGCAGCCAACCCTGGTGATAATTTTCCACAAAGTGGGACAAGAATCCCGCTGCCGTGCTGGCTCCTGCTGGATAGGAAGCGTTAGAGGTGTTGTTCAGTTCCGCAAAGTTAGAGGGTAACTGGTTGCGATGGAACTCGGCCAAAGGCAAGCGCCAGAATGGTTCGTTCTCAACTGCCGCACTCGCCATCAGGCGGTTGACCAGCTCATCGTCAAAGCTGAACAGTGCATGGTAATCGTTACCCAGTGCTGTTTTCGCCGCGCCGGTTAACGTCGCACAGTCGATGATCAGTTCAGGTTTTTGCGCGCAAGCGTCAATCAGGCCATCAGCCAGAACTAAACGACCTTCCGCATCGGTATTCATGATTTCAACGGTTTTACCGTTGCGATACTTAATGATGTCGCCCAATTTGAAGGCATTACCGCTGATCAGGTTGTCCGCACAGCACAGATACAGTTTGACGCGTTTGTTCAGGCCACGAGTAATCGCGAAGGCCAGAGCACCGGTGATGGTCGCAGCGCCCCCCATGTCAGACTTCATCGAGTCCATGAACGCGCTTTGTTTAATGCTATAACCGCCGGAATCGAAAGTGACCCCTTTACCCACCAGGCATGCGTAAACCGGTGCTTCTGGGTTGCCGGTTGGGTTGTAATCCAGTGCCAACAATACTGGCGGACGTTCAGAACCACGGCCAACGGTGTAGATACCCATATAGTTCTGCTCGCGCAGATCTTCGCCTTTGGTGATGCGATAGGAAACCTGGTTACACGCAACATCACACAGCAAATCTACCGCACGTGAAGCGAGCTGTTCTGGGCCAAGTTCTTCGGCTGGGGTGTTGATGGTATGACGTACCCAGTCGATGATTTTCAGACGGTTATTAAGCTCTTTTTGCTCTTCTTCACTCAGCACAGCCCAGTCAACTTTACGCGTGCCTTTTGGTGCGCGATAGCCCTGCCAGAATGCCCAGCTCTTTTCTACATCCCATCCGTCGCCCGCAAGCTCAACATGCTTCAGGCCCTGGCCGTCAATTTTACGCGCTGCACGTTGGATTAGCCCCAGGTCATCTTTGCCTGTCAAGTGCAGGGTAATCCCTTCATCGTTGATACTGTAAGCGGCTTTTTCACCCCAACGCGCGTCGGCAGGCGCAGTGGAAAGGGTGATTTTCATGGCTTCTGTCATTTTATTTTCCTTATACTTTTCAGCTCATGTTTCATATAAAAATGGGCCGCCATAGGCAGCCCTTTTCTATATCCTACATCATTCGAGTTGCAGGAAGACGACAAGCTCATGAGTCCCCAGGAGCTTACATAAAGTAAGTGACTGAGGTGAGTGAGTGCAGTCAACGCGCCTGCAGCTTGAAGGATGACGGGTATATTTATTCTGCTTCATCTAACCAGACTAACAGAATAGCTTCCAGAATTTTTTCATTGGATGCGTCTGGTAAGTCGTCAAAATCTTCCAGCAAGCAAATCCACTGATGCAGATCGGTAAAGCGCACCGTTTTAGGATCGAGATCCGGACGACTGTCATACAGTGCTTCGCCGATTTCACGGCTATCGGTCCATTTTAGTCCCATTTGCAGCTCCTGTTAGTGCTCTCGCGCATGGTTGATGGTATAGCGCGGCATCTCAACGACCAGGTCTTCGTCAGTGACGCGTGCCTGGCAGCTTAAACGGCTTTCAGGCTCAAGACCCCAGGCTTTGTCCAGCATGTCGTCTTCATCTTCTGTGCTTTCAGCAAGGGAGTCGAAACCTTCACGCACCACACAGTGGCAAGTGGTGCAAGCACAGGATTTTTCACAGGCATGTTCAATCTCGATACCGTTGCGCAGGGCAACATCAAGAATGGTTTCACCGACATTCGCTTCCAAAACTGCGCCATCTGGACACAAATCCTGATGAGGCAAAAATACAATCTTTGGCATGTTAAACCTCGTCCACGGAGTGGCCTTTCAGCGCCTTACGGATTGATTCATCCATACGACGAGCGGCGAAATCCTGGGTTTGTTTGTCTACGTTTTTAATGGCTTGTTCAATCGCATTGATATCGTCACCCGCCGCTGCCGCATGGAGTACCACTATCGTTGCGTCGATATCAGCACGTTCTTCGGCACTTAACAGCGCGGCATCTGCGCTCAATGCACCTTGCAAGCTTTCCAGCACGCGAGCCGCGTCAACTTTTTGCTCTGCAAGCATGCGCGCTTGCACATCTCGCTCGGCAAAACTCATGGAGTCCTGAATCATGGTGGCGATTTCACCGTCGCTCAGACCATAAGAAGGCTTCACCTGTATAGACGCTTCAACACCAGTGGATTTCTCCATGGCGGTCACGCTCAGCAGGCCGTCAGCATCCACCTGGAAAGTCACGCGGATATGCGCACCACCCGCAGGCATAGCCGGAATACCGCGCAGCGTAAAGCGAGCGAGCGAACGGCAGTCTTGCACCAGTTCACGTTCGCCCTGCATCACATGAATCGCCATCGCAGTTTGGCCATCTTTGAAGGTGGTGAAGTCCTGCGCACGTGCCACTGGAATAGTGGTGTTACGCGGAATGACTTTCTCCACCAGGCTGCCCATGGTTTCAAGACCCAGTGACAGCGGGATAACGTCCAGCAGCAGCATTTCGCTGTCAGGCTTGTTACCCACAAGAATATCGGCTTGAATAGCGGCGCCAATGGCGACAACTTTATCCGGGTCTATCGTGGTGAGTGGCGTGCGGCCAAAGAAGTCACCCACACGTTCGCGCACTAATGGTACGCGAGTTGAACCGCCTACCATCACCACTTCCAACACCTCGTCAGCGTCAACGCCCGCATCTTTCAACGCACGACGGCAGGCCAGCAAAGTACGCTTAACCAGTGCGGCAATCAGTTCGTTGAACTGCTCGCGGGTGACAATGCCTGTCCAGCCAGCCACTTCAACGGTGGTGCTTTCAGCATCGCTCAATGCAATTTTTGCAACGATTGCGGCATCCAGTAACTGGCGTTGGACGCGATCGTCGCTACGGTCAGCAACACCCGCTTGTTCACGTAGCCAGTCAGCCAGCAGGTGGTCGAAGTCGTCACCGCCCAGCGCAGAATCGCCGCCGGTTGCCAGCACTTCAAACACGCCACGGCTTAAACGCAGAATCGAGATATCGAAGGTGCCGCCGCCCAAATCGTAAACAGCGATAACGCCTTCTTTGCCGGAATCCAGACCGTAGGCAATCGCCGCAGCAGTCGGTTCATTCAGCAAGCGCAAAACATGCAGGCCAGCCAGACGCGCAGCATCCTTGGTGCCCTGACGCTGTGCGTCATCAAAATATGCAGGAACGGTAATCACCACGCCATCAAGTTGGCCTTCCAGCGCTTCGGTTGCGCGTACGGAAAGTGCCTTGAGGATGTCGGATGAAATACGAATAGGGTTCAGCAGCCCGGCCGGGGTGTCTATCATCGGTAGGCCATTCTCACTCGCCTGGAGTGAATAAGGCAGATGCGGGTAACGTGTCTGAATATCAGCAAGCGAGCGGCCCATCAAACGTTTTACCGAACTGATGGTATTTGCCGGATCTGTTGCTGCCTGGGCACGTGCATCCCAGCCCACGTTCAGACCTTGTTGCTGATAGTGCACCACCGAAGGTAACAAGTGACGCCCTTCATGGTCAGGCAGCGTTTCGGCTTGCCCACTACGAACTGTTGCAACCAGTGAATTGGTGGTACCTAAATCGATGCCCGCCGCCAGCTTGCGCTGATGGGGTGCCGCACTCAGGCCCGGCTCACTAATTTGTAATAACGCCATATTGAGCTTCCAGTTAAAAATCGAGCAGCTTTTCTTCGAGTTGTTCTATTTGGCTGCGCAGTTTATCGAGAAATCGCAGTTTACGCACAGTATCCGCCGCTTGCGTCCAGTCCTGATTGTCCAGTTGCTGCACCATTAACGCCATGCGGGTTTTCACCATCGCATTTACGTTGGCACTAAAGGACTCCAGGCGGTCGCTATCTTTGGCATGCTCGATGTTATCAAGCTCTTCGCGTAATTCGAGTTGTTCCATCAAAAACGCGGTGTCGCGCACGGTATGCTGCTCATTCGCGAGATCAAAACCGTTGAGGGAGAGAATATACTCGGCGCGCGGCAACGGATGACGCAGCGTTTGCCATGCCTGGTTGATGGTCGCAGATTGTTGAACCGCCAGCAGGAGTTCCGCCTGAGGGCGGCTGGCGTATTTATCCGGATGGAACTGGCGTTGCAGCTCCTGGTAACGGGTAGCCAACAGCTCAGTGTTAAGGGCGAAGCCTACCGGTAACCCAAAGAGGGTGAAGTAATCCATAACAGACTCAGGGTTTCATAGTAGAGCGGATACCCCGCGTAGCGTACGCTACGCGGAGGATTTGCGCGTTTCAGACGTGGAAGCTTTCGCCGCAACCGCACTCATCTTTGACGTTCGGGTTAGTAAATTTAAACCCTTCGTTAAGACCTTCTTTGACGAAGTCGAGCTCAGTGCCGTCCAAAAATTGCAGGCTTTTGCCATCGATGACCACTTTCACGCCTTTGTCTTCGAACACGGTGTCTTCATCCATCGGTTCATCAACAAATTCAAGAACATAAGCCATACCTGAACAGCCTGAAGTACGAACGCCCAAACGCAGACCAAAACCTTTTCCGCGGTTAGCTAAGAAGGCATTCACACGATCGGCAGCGCTGTGGCTAAGGGTAATCGACATACAACAACCTCAATCAATTTTTCTTCATTCTTCGAGCCGCAGGGGTGTTGGCTACTCTCACTCACCCCAGTCACTTACTTTAGTAAGCTCCTGGAGATCCCTGAGCTTGCCGCCTACCTGCAACTCGAATTATTTTGAAAAAGACTCAAAATTATTATTTAGCTTCACGTTTGCTTTTATAATCCGCAATTGCCGCTTTAATAGCGTCTTCTGCAAGGATTGAGCAGTGAATTTTCACCGGTGGCAGTTCAAGTTCTTCTGCAATGTCGGTGTTTTTGATTGCTTGCGCTTCATCCAAAGATTTACCTTTAACCCATTCGGTTACCAGCGAGCTGGAAGCGATGGCAGAGCCACAGCCGTAGGTTTTGAAGCGAGCGTCTTCAATAATACCTTCATTGTTGACTTTAATCTGCAACTTCATCACGTCACCACAGGCAGGTGCACCTACCATACCGGAACCTACGCTGTCATCGCTGTTATCAAAAGAACCAACGTTGCGTGGGTTTTCGTAGTGATCGATTACTTTTTCGCTATAAGCCATTTTTAATTCTCCAGAATTCGATATCGACGTTCGTATTGAACAATTAGTGATGAGCCCATTCGATGGAATTAATATCCACGCCTTGCTTGAACATATCCCACAGTGGAGAAAGGTCGCGCAAACGGCCAATGGACTTACGTACCAGTTCGATGGTGTAGTCGATCTCTTCTTCAGTAGTAAAACGACCTAAAGAGAAACGGATGGAGCTGTGAGCCAGTTCGTCAGTCATGCCCAGTGCGCGCAGCACGTAGGATGGCTCAAGACTTGCTGAAGTACAGGCAGAACCAGAAGAAACCGCGAGGTCTTTAAGCGCCATGATCAGGGACTCGCCTTCAACGTAGTTAAAGCTCACGTTCAGGATGGTCGGAACCCCATTTTCCAGGTCGCCGTTCAGATACACTTCTTCCATATCTTTCACGCCGTTCCACAGACGGTTACGCAGCGCACGCAGACGGGACATTTCTGTTTCCATCTCAACTTTTGCGATACGGTAAGCTTCGCCCATGCCGACTATCTGGTGAACAGGCAGAGTACCAGAACGCATGCCGCGCTCGTGACCGCCACCGTGTACCTGAGCTTCGATACGAATACGTGGTTTACGGCGAACATACAGCGCGCCGATCCCTTTCGGGCCATAGATTTTGTGACCAGAGAAGGACATCAGGTCAACTTTAAGCGTGCTCAAGTCGATAGGCAGTTTGCCCACGCTCTGAGTCGCATCAACGTGATAGATAATGCCACGCGCACGGCAAATTTCGCCGATTGCCGCGATATCTTGCACCACGCCGATTTCGTTGTTCACGTGCATGATGGAAACCAGAATGGTGTCGTCACGCATCGCAGCTTCCAGCACATTCAGGTCAACGATACCGTTGCTCTGTGGCGCCAGATAAGTCACGTCAAAACCTTCACGCTCAAGCTGGCGACAAGTGTCCAGCACAGCTTTGTGTTCAGTTTTTACCGTGATGATGTGCTTGCCTTTCTTCTGATAGAAGTTAGCGGCACCTTTAATAGCGAGGTTATCAGATTCAGTTGCACCGGAGGTAAAGACGATTTCACGAGGGTCTGCACCAACCAGTTCAGCGATCTGGTTACGGGCGATATCAACAGCTTCTTCCGCCTGCCAACCGAAACGGTGAGAACGAGACGCCGGGTTACCGAAGGTTCCGTCCATAGTCAAACACTGCATCATTTTCTCTGCTACACGCGGGTCAACCGGCGTAGTCGCAGAGTAGTCGAGATAAATCGGTAATTTCATTGCTCTTTAGGCTCCGTAC
>NZ_DATERI010000083.1:0-8559 GCF_035271705.1 Buttiauxella sp. | reverse complement strand
ACTGGAAAAGCTGCGCCGGTAATCTATTCTTAGAAGGCAAGGCGAACTCTGCCTGCATTAATGCCAACTTTTAGCGCACGGCTCTCTCCCAAGAGCCATTTCCCTGGACCGAATATAGGAATCGTATTCGGTCTTTTTTTTATCTATCTTATTTATCAGTGGCTTAGAAACTCGCGTCTTAAAATGTCCGAAAACTGATATCCGGTCTTTTTGCCCTGTTAAATTAATCTAAACACTTTCTCCCTCACATCCAAGTACTTTTCTGTCATTTTTTCCGACTTATGGCCGAGCAGTTTTTGGGTGAACTCCTTTCCAAATGCTTTCTCATAAAGCCGATCTGCACAGACTGTGCCAGTCTAAACTGAAGTATCCGCTCTTTCTTTCATCGCACATTAATTAGCATCCTTACTAACCTCTCTGTACAATCACGCCCGGCTTGAATTAGCCACCACTCATAACAATAAACCTGCAAAGACGAGA
This sequence comes from Buttiauxella sp., assembly GCF_035271705.1. Classification (GTDB taxonomy): domain Bacteria; phylum Pseudomonadota; class Gammaproteobacteria; order Enterobacterales; family Enterobacteriaceae; genus Buttiauxella. The sequence goes on along the minus strand of NZ_DATERI010000083.1, from coordinate 8,079 downwards.
ACGATGACCACCACTCAAACTGAAAACCATAGCCGGGAAAACTCCCTCGCGGCTGTTTTGCGCAGCCCACGCCTGTTAGCCCGAGAATCCCTTGCGGGGGTGGTCACTGCATTAGCATTAGTCCCGGAGATCATTTCATTCTCAGTCATCGCTGGGGTTGACCCAAAAGTCAGCCTGGTGGCCTCCATTGTGCTGTGTTTATCCATGTCAATTCTCGGTGGACGCCCAGCGATGGTGACTGCCGCTGCCGGTTCAGTCGCCCTGGTTATTGGACCAATGGTGCACCAGCATGGGGTGGAATATATTTTCCCTGCAGTATTGTTGGCAGGGATGATTCAAATTTTGTTTGGGGTAAGTGGGCTTGCACGCATGATGCGGTACATCCCATTATCGGTGATGACCGGGTTTGTCAACGCATTGGGTATCCTGATTTTCTTCGCGCAGATGCCTCACATTTGGGGGGATAACCCGCTGGTGTGGGGGCTGTTTGCCCTGACGCTAGTGATTGTTCTCCTGTTACCACGGGTGTTCAAAACGGTGCCTTCGCCGCTGGTGGCAATCATTGTTATCACCGCACTGTGTATCGGCACGGGGCTATCAGTCCCGACGGTGGGGGAGTCAGGCCCAATGGCTGCGGGTTTGCCGGGTTTAACCGAATTATGGGTGCCGCTAAACCTGGATACGTTACGAATTATATGGCCTTGCGCGGTGAGTATCGCATTTGTGGGGTTAATGGAATCGTTGCTGACCGCTAAGCTTGTGGATGAGCTGACGGACACACCCTCCAGCAAACGTCGTGAATGTTGGGGGTTGGGGCTATCTAATATATTTGCCGGTTTCTACGGCGGTATCGCAGGGTGCGCCATGATTGGCCAGACGATGGTCAATGTCGAACTGGGCAAAGGGCGCACGCGAATCTCAACGCTTGCTGCAGGACTTGTGTTGTTGCTGTTAGTCACCGGCCTGAGTGAATTGATGGCGAAGATCCCGATGGTGGTTCTGGCGGGGATCATGGTGATAGTGGCAGTGAAAACTCTCAATTGGCACAGCGTGAAACCCGCTACGTTGAAAAGGATCCCGCTCCCCGAAACTCTTGTGATGGTGACGACTGTTGCAGTCACGGTTGCGACGGGAAACCTGGCTTTGGGTGTGGTCGGCGGTGTTATCTTTGCAATGATTCTGTTTGCCCGACGTATCGCTCACGTTGTGCATGCACAACGGTTGTTATCCGACGATGGGCAATCTGTTCGTTACACGGTAACTGGCCCGCTGTTCTTCGCTAGCAGCAATGATTTGTTCGAGCATTTCCAGTACGCCGATGACCCGCAGCAGGTGATTATTGATTTATCTCAGGCACAAATCTGGGATGTTTCGACGGTCGCTGTGCTTGATGCGATTGAAACCCGCTACCAGCGTTATGAATGTGAAGTCGAAATTGTGGGCCTGGATTTGCGCAGTAGCGACTTCCATGAACGCCTGAGCGGCAAAGTCTGATCAACACTTGCAAGACTAAATGAGGCATTTTGATGAGCAGATGACAAAACTGTGAATCTGCCGTTACTTTTAGAATGTCAGGGCTGCTAGATTTATATTTGTTCCAGAGTGAAACGGAGGTGCCAGAAAGTTTGAAACTGATCCTCGATAGTAAACTGGTGGAGTACGTGGTGTAGCTTATTACCGCGATGCTCTTGGGTGTAAACCGTAATGAAACGCTTGAAAAAGCGAAATATTTACCAGCTAACTCGTATCACCTCTCAAAAGGCTGCAGATTTGCAGCCTTTTCTATTGTTATCTCCTGATCAATTTCTCTGAACCTATGTCAGAAAGCTTCCCTCTGATTTTGCTTATTGTTTCATGAGCGGTATCGCGGCAGAATTATTAAATAATGTTTTATACCCGTCATCCTTCAAGCTGCCGGGGTGTTGGTTGTACTCACTTACCCCAAAATCACTGACTCAAGTAAGCTCCTCGGGATAATCTCCCTGGCCGCCTACCTGCAACTCGAATGCTAACGGGTATATAAGGAAATGAACATGGTTAAAGAAGCCCCGCATCTGGAAACAGAACGTTTAATTTTGCGACATTTTACACTGGATGATTTCCCAGGTTTAGCCGCCTGCTGGGCAGACCCGGAAATGGTGAAATTTATCGGCGGCGGTCAGCCCCAAGGGCAGGAAATGACATGGAGTCGTTTATTACGTTATATCGGCCATTGGCAGGCCTTGGGGTACGGGTACTGGGGAGTGTTTGAAAAGGTAGAAGGGCGTTTTGTTGGCGCGTTTGGTTTTCAGGATGCACGCCGTGAATTGACTCCAGCACTTCAATTCCCCGAAGCGGGTTGGACGCTCATTCCCGCAGTACACGGCAAAGGCTACGCAAATGAAGCATTAGGCGCAATTTTAGGGTGGGCTGATGGTGAATTTACCACACCGGTTTGCTGCATTATTGATAATGATAATCCTCGATCCATTCACCTTGCTGAGGGATTTGGCTTCCAGTTTGCACACTACGTCGAATACCATGGCAAACAGGTAAAAATGTTCATCCGCCCGACCCGCTAACCATTACCGCACACTGGTTTATAATTGAGCAATAAATAACCAGTGTGGAGTCAGCATGTATCAGCGAATTGACGGTGAGAATTGGCGGCATGTGTTTATTGTCGGTGATTTACACGGCTGCCTTTCTGAGTTTATCAGCCAGCTTAAACTCCAGCATTTTGATTACCATCAGGATCTTGTTATCTCAGTGGGGGATCTCATCGACCGCGGTGCAAACAGCCCCGGTTGCCTCGCCTTACTGGGCAGCAAATGGTTTAAAGCAGTGAGAGGCAATCACGAAGCGATGGCTTTAGAAGCACTGGATGAAGGTGAGGGAATGCTTTGGCAGATGAACGGCGGTGACTGGTACCGTGAGTTACCTGAACCCCGTCAGCAAAATGTGCATGAGGCGTTACTACATTGCCGTGATTTACCGTTAGTGATTGAGCTTCATACCCATGGCAAAACGCTGGTTATCGCCCATGCTGATTATCCTGCCTCACATTACAGTTGGAATCAGCCGGTTGATGAGCATTTGCTGGTCTGGAGCCGTGATCGACTCAATAAAAACTTACACGGGCGAGGCGAGGATATTGAAGGGGCAGATGAGTTCTATTTCGGCCATACACCGCTCAAAGAAGCCGGTCATTTTCACAACCAAAACTACATTGATACTGGCGCGGTGTTTGGTAATAAACTCACGATGGTGCAGGTGCAGTAACCTACATTGACATATATTCCTGAGCCGGATGCCAGAAACCATCGATAAAATCTTCTATCGGGAAGCATCCACCATTGCGTATCCGTTGGTCATCCATAGCGACCACACATTGCTGCTCGGCATTAAACACATCCACCACAATATCTTCGCAACCACCGTCCAGGTAACAAACAAATAAAACTAACGCAAACATTAACGCCTCAGAGTTGCACCGTTTGGTTTAATTGTAGGGGAAGTCATGGGAAGAGGGGGAATGGGGGCAGATTAATTAACCCGTCTGGGCGACGGGTCCATTTGAATCATGCAAGACGCATGATCCAGGCATCAGATTTTTGGTCGTAATGTTGACGATAGAGGACTGAATGTTCGCCATCAAGGACGGCGGGAATACTGGTTTCATCATCCCAGGCATCAAGCTGCATGCACAGGTCAGGGTCAGATTTACAAGGGATGCTCAACGTGCGGTCGCCTTGTTGCTCCCCATGTAATTCAGCATCATCAATTTCGAAGGTGCCTATTCGTACGCTCGTTTTTGTCATATCGCTCTCCTCGGATCTGGGTAGGTGTGGTATGACCAGTTAGGTCTCCTACAGTAGAGCGTAGACAAACGTACAAAAACTGCAAATCACAAGGAGAGAATTATTGAGTGCATCAACCCTTCGTCGCGAACAGTTTGCCATCGCGTACCAGCTCACGCGGGTAACTGTTTTTCAACCGTGAACCGACTTTTCTGGCCAGTCCAAGGGGTTGTCCTTGCCAGGTGACAACCACTTCGTTAAGTGACGGTGTCACATCTGGGTAAATATCGCGTCCGTGATACCACTCCTCAGCTTCAAACTCAGTCAAAGCAAATGCCAGCGGGGAGTCCCCCGGCACCAGCGCGATAACGGCTTCGTGCTGCCAGCGATAGCCTTTGTTGTACTGCTCCGCAAGGCGTAATCCAATGCGTGAAAAACGAACTTTACCGATCAAAGAAATAATCTCTTTCGGGAATAACCAAATTTCTTTATCGCGCTGCCAAAGCTGTTGGTCATCTTGCCAACTGATCCCTGATTTTTTCGCGGCAGCGGTAACTTCAGCTGCTTGTTTGCCATACAGAGGGCTGAACGGGAAGTTACCCACTTTGTAACCTGGAGCTGGAAGCGCGTCGACTGATGCAGTTTTACGTAATCGCGCAACGAAAAAACCTTCACAATCATAAATCTGCGGGAATACATGCAGGTAGCCTTCAGCCGTTATGGCTTTTTCTGCATCCGGGAACAGGCCGCTGAGCGACGCAATTTCAACCGCTTCTGGCCACTCATCCAGCAACCACTGGCAAATCTGCTGGTTTTCTTCGCGGTTTAATGTGCAGGTGGAGTAAATCAATGTGCCACCTGGACGAAGTGCATGAAATGCGCTGGCGATCAGTTCACGTTGTGTATCAGCGATACTGGAGGTGCTTTCTGGCGACCAGTTGCGAAGTGCGTCCGGGTCTTTGCGCACCACTCCTTCCCCTGAACAAGGTGCATCGAGCAATATTGCATCGAAGCATTCCGGAAGTGCGGCGCCAAAGACTCTGCCATCGAAATGGGTCAGTGCCACGTTGCTAATCCCGCAACGGCTGATATTGGCATGCAGCACTTTCACCCGGCTGGCGGAGTATTCATTGGCGAGAATGGCGCCACGATTACCCATGCGTGCGGCAATTTGTGTGGTTTTGGAACCCGGTGCTGCGGCAACATCCATAATGCGTTCCGGCTGATTGCCGTCAGCAAACAGGGCGGCAACCGGTAACATGGAACTGGCTTCCTGAATGTAAAACAGGCCGCTTAAATGTTCAGCGGTGGAGCCAAGTGGCAGACTTTCTTCGTCATCACGCTCAATCCAGAACCCTTCTGCACACCAGGGAATGGGTGTCAGATGCCAGTCGTATGGCGCAACCAGTTCAAGAAAATCGCTGACCGAAATCTTGAGTGTATTCACGCGCAAGCTGCGGCGCAGCGGGCGCTGACAGTACTCGATAAAACTTTCGAGCGTCTGGTCTGCTGGGAGTGCATCGCGAATAACATCAAGGAAGGCTTGCGGGAGAAAGGCGTTTTGAGAGTGAGCCACGAAGGAAGTCCAGAAAAAAGAGAAGGGTGCAGTGTAGCACAAACGCCCCGGTGAGGCACCGGGGCGCGGGCATTAACGTGGAAGCGCAGTACCCCATTGACGCCATTCTTTAGGTTCACTTTCCAGAAGCAGGAAGTGTTTACCGGTTTCAGCTTTCGGCGCGAGCGGTGTTCCTGGTGGTGTTGCGAACGCGATGCCGCCACGAATGAACTGGTTGAAGGTGCCGGTTTTCACCACGCCACCTGTCAGACCAAAATCGAGGCTATAGCCCGAGGCTAACCAGAACACCGAGCTATCTCGCACCAAATGCTGGAAGCGTTTACTGATACGCAAACCGACCATCACACGGTCTGAGAGATTGCCGAGCGTTAAACCGGTCACTGTACCGACTTCCACTCCACGGAACAGAACCGGTGTGCCAATGCTTAATGCACCCGCTTCAGGCACTTCCACCACGATGCTCAGGCCATCGGAGTAACGCGAGTCGGTGATAGAAGTTTCCTGCAACTCAAAGTCACGCCGTGGTGCGCCACGTCCTGGTTCCACGTTAATATATGGCTGCAGAATGGTGTCGAGATTATCCACACCCGAGGCGGAAATCTTCGGTGTGACCACCGAGAAACGCGTACCCCCGCGAGCAAACGTTTCCACAAACTCAGGATAGAGCACCGCTTTCGCTTCGACTTCGCTGCGCGACGCCGTAAGATTCAGTGATTCAAGCTGCCCGATGTCAATTCCCAGGTAGCGAATCGGCATACCCGCAGACAGTTTTCCGGCATCGAAGGTGTGCAATGTAATTTGGCTACCGACGGCGCGAGCAGCAGTTTCAGACGCATACAGCATGCGTTTGTCACCCACCTTCAGGCCGACGCTTGCGCCACTCAGGTTGTCAAAGCTAATCGCCCCTTTAAGCGCACGAGATAGCGGAGAAGCTTGTACTGTCAGGCCGCTACCGTTAAGTTGCACGCGTGCGCCACCTTCAGCCCAAAACACGCTGTTTGCCGTCAGCAGGTTGCGGTATTCCGGCTTAATGTTTACGTCGATATCAAAACTATTGGCACGTGGACGCACACTGATAATCTCACCGACCTGGAATTTACGGTACAGCACCACGGAGCCGGTTTGAATATCCGGCAAGCTGGCAGCGGTTAGCGTCAATGTGGTTGTCGGTAGGTCGCTCAGGCTATTTTCGACCGCTTTTTCCAGGTTGGCGTACAGCGGGTAACTCTTTTTCATCTCGCCTTTGTTGCCTGGAATAATCCTGACCCCTCCATTCACCCATTCACTGGCGCTGGCCCCCAAAAACTCGACTCCGTCGATACCGACTTTGACATCAATACGGCTGTTGACGACGAACTTGCTGTCGCCCTGAATCAGATGGCGATATTCGGGCTCAATGGCTGCTGAGAAGCTGACACCTTTGGCGGAGAGAGAGCGTTCAAGAATCTGCCCAACTTGCACGCCATGGAGAATGATTGGCTGGCCCGCATCAATGCCGTAACTTTCAGGTGCGGTCAGGTTTAGCGTCAGAACATTCGGCTGTTGCAGCGGCGTTTTATCACTTGGGAATACCACAAAATGGTTCTGTGGGGAGCCTTCTCCCGGCACCAGCTCAAAAGTAGAACCGGTTAACAGGCTGCTGAGATTGGGATTGCTGAGCGAAATTTTAGGGTTACGTAGCTCAATACGCGTGCCAGCGCGCATCAAGTTGACGACACTGGGGTCAACGGTCATTTGACCGGTCACTGTGCTGCCAGGATTAAGGTTCAGCTTGGTTAGCGTCCCCACTTCCAGGCCTTGGTACATCAGCGCTGTTGAGCCTGCTTTTAGGCCTTCGCCACTTGGCAGGGAAAGATCGATGATCACACCGCGTTGGCTATGTGCCAGATCTTCATACAGGCCAAACTCATCCTCAGCTGTGGCTTCAGCAGAGTTTTCCGGGGAATCAAAGGCAATCGCACCATTGACTAACGCCGCCAGGCTTTCTAACTGAACTTGCGCACCGGAAAGGCTAAAGTTGGCCTTTACACCTGATACGTTCCAGAAACGGCTACCCTTTTTTACCAGTTTGGTAAAACGGCGGTCGATCAACACATCAATGGTGACGCCTTGGGTATTGTTGTTAATGGTGTAGTCATAAACCCGGCCAACGGGAATTTTACGGTAATATACCAACGCGCCGCTGTTGAGAGAGCCTAAATCCGGAGCGTGAAGATGAATCATCAACTCGCCATTATTCAAGCGATATTTGGGTTGGGTATCCAGTGCGGAAAAGTGTTCTTTGGGTTCACCTTTGCCAGGCATCATGCCGATATAGTTCCCACCGACCAGCGCATCCAGACCGGAAACGCCGGCCAGTGATGCTTTCGGCGTCACCAACCAAAACTGAGTATCCTCACGCAGCGCATCTTTCATGTCGCTTTTAATGCTGACTTTTACTTCAATTTTGCGCAGATCTTTGCTCAGGCTGATGCTCTGCACGGTGCCCACTTCTACGCCTTGATAACGTACAGGGGTTCGTCCGGCGACAATACCGTCGGCAGAAAGAAAATCAATGGTCGCTGTGGTACCGCGTTCTTCCCACGTCGACCAGATGAGCCAACTGGCAATCATCAATGCGATAATTGGTAGCAACCAGAAGGGCGAAATTCGGCGTTTTGTTTTAATTCGCGCTTCAGTCGGTGAAGCGGGCATTTCCTGACTCATGTGCGTCCCAAAGTAGTC
>NZ_DATERI010000082.1:0-10515 GCF_035271705.1 Buttiauxella sp. | reverse complement strand
ATCACCCCCCGCACTTTAACGCTATGCGGAGGTGACCAATGACAACTCAGTCTGACTGGCATAAAGCCGACATTATTGCCGCACTGCATAAGAAAGGCACTTCGCTGGCAGCACTCTCTCGTGAGGCAAATCTGGCTTCTTCAACCTTAGCAAATGCCCTTACCCGCCCGTGGGCCAGAGGCGAGCTAATCATTGCTCAGGCTATTGGTGTAGTACCGGAACAAATCTGGCCAAGCCGTTATGTTGATATCAATGGCAAACAGCTCAAAAGACCCATGAGAAGACCACTTAATTAATTGCCAGTGAATTCCGGCGGGTGACGAACGCGGTGGCCCGCCTGAATACAGGCACAAAAAAAGCCCCCGAAGGAGCTGAATGAGTTTGAGTGTGAGGGACGAAACCGGTCGCCTTACGGCGACCTGCCCGGCTGTTCCCTCTGCGACCATGGGTTATTTGGTCAACTCTGCTGTCATGTGTACGCTATTGTTGAACTGCGCACTGGTGATTTTATAGGAAGCGCCTTCTTCAGCGGCTTGCGCGGCAATTTTTGCTTCTGCGCGGTCAAGGGTGGAAGCTGTGGTGCTGATGCTCTGGGCAAATGCACCGAAAGACATGACAGACAGAGCAGTAACTACAGCAAAAGTTTTGATGGTTTTCATGGTCGTATTCCTAAAGTCATTTATCTGTTGTAGGGCGTTGTTGCCCTGATGTGATAAATAATAGGCCGACCCGATAATGATTAAAATCGAAACAATTTGCTAATGTCATTCAAAAAAATAGAACATGTTTTTAACGATTATAGATGTGCCAAATGAGGGTGAATATCAGGTTGTTTTGTTCCGGCGCTGCCGGGGGAAACCATGACAAAGCTCCGACTTGGGAAGCAAAGTCATTTCACATTCTTAAATGCCAAATTTTGGACACAAAAAAACCTGCCTCGGCAGGTTTTTTTCATCAGCGCTCACTCTTAGTACATTGCGCCTGGCGGTACGTCTTTAAAGGTTTCTTTACAGCTTTTGCAGTAACTTTTGATCAAGTCTTTCAGGATTTTGCGCACTTTCATGGTGAACTCCAGTTTTTATTTTTACAGGGGTTGTTCGTTATGTGCACATAATAAGACACTCATCACATAAATCAATCATTTTGTGATGCACATCACATATTTCTATGGGTGGCATTTGCATGCTATTACTTAAATATGATTTAAAATCAATTATTTAAGGCATTATTTTAATAATAATTTTTTTAAAACGTCATTTCATTTTTTAGTGTAAATCTGACAATGCCATCTTTGGATGGGTCCATCCACTGCGTCAAAACGTAAAAAAAGTCTGGCGGGGAAACCCCGCCAGACTGTGAAAGATATTTGGCTCAAACACCCTTCTTTTATTTCACCAGACCCATGCTCTGTGGCAACGCCATGGAGACAGCCGGTAAGTAAGTCACCAACATCAGCACCACTGCAATCACCGCGAAGAATGGCAACAGCGGTTTGATCACGCGCTCAATCTTAATATCCCCCACCTTACAGCCGGTAAATAAGATTGGCCCAACCGGCGGCGTAATCGTGCCGAGCGACAAGTTAAACACCATCATGATGCCGAACTGCACTGGGTCCATACCAAATTGCATACAAATTGGCAGGAAGATTGGGGTGAAGATTAATACCGCAGGCGTTGGGTCCATAAAGGTACCCACCAGCAGCAATACCACGTTCATAATAAGCAGAATGACGATAAAGCTGTCTGTCGCTGAAAGTAGACCTGAAGCAATCAGTGCTGGGATCTTGGTGAATGCCATTACCCACGACATGATAGACGACGCTGCCAGCATGAAAATAACAATCGCTGTCATTTTCGCCGTCGCGAGGAATATCTGCGGCAAATCTTCTACTTTAATATTGCGATAAATAATGCCCAGAACCAGAGAATAAACCACCGCAATGGCTGATGCTTCGGTTGCCGTAAATACGCCACCCAGGATGCCGCCGATAACAACGACAATCATCATCAGGCTTGGAATAGCATCAAACAGAATACGCAGTGTCTGGCCTTTATTTGCAGAACGATCTGCAACATAACCGCGGCGTTTAGCAATAAAACCCGCAACCAGCATCACGCCTAAGCCCCACAGAATACCTGGGACATAACCGGCCATAAACAAGGCGGAAATAGAGACGCTACCTGCAACCGTTGCGTAAACAATCAGTGAGTTACTTGGTGGAATCAGCATACCCGTTGGGGCAGATGCGATGTTAACCGCGGCACTAAACGCCGGGTCGTAGTTCTCTTTTTTCTGAATCGGCGACATGATGCCACCAACCGCTGCCGCAGAGGCCACGCCAGAACCACTGATGGAACCAAACAGCATGTTGGCTACCACGTTAGTCTGCGCTAATGGGCCCGGCAGGAAATTACTGACCATTTTTGCACAGTTAATTAAACGAATGGCTATCCCGCCATTGTTCATTAAATTCCCAGCCAGAATAAAGAAGGGAATGGCTAATAGCGCAAACGAGTCGAGGCCAACAAAAACACGCTGGGCCGAAGTTAATATCGCACCATCGAACGGTAAAATAAGTAACATTGCAGCAAAAGACGAAAGCCCGATACTGATACTAATCGGCGCTCCTGCTATCAGTAAAATAAATACTCCGCAGAACATTACCAGAGCAACAATAATTGCAATATCCATGTCGACACCTAATCAATCTTGTTTCGAAGAAAACTTTCTGAACAGCTCATATAGGTTATATAAGCAATAGAACAGCGTCATTGCACCGCTTAACGGAATCGCAATGTAGATAATGCCGATTGGAATTTGTAATGCAGAATCAAGCTGCGCCATCTGGCGCTCCATACCGATAAAACCACCGATAGTCAGAACCAGCAATGCAAATACAGTGGTGGCAAGTTCACCCAAAACTTCAAGCGAAAGGCGTATTTTACGCGGCATTTTATCGCGCATAAAGGTAATCGCCATATGCTCACGCAGGCCAAACACATAGGCTCCGCCAATCAGCACTAGCCAGATAAACAAATAACGCGCTAATACTTCGCTAACTGCACTCGGGCTATTAAATAGATAACGGGAAGCCACCTGCCAGGTTACCAATACGGTCATTAAACCTACAATCAGTATAGACAGAGAGGAAGCAACTTTATCGACTGCCTGTTTTACTCGAGTGACCTGCGAATAAAAACCAGATTTGGACACAGCTGCTGAGGGGTTAGATTGAACAGCTTTCATTTTAATCTCCACGGGGGCATTTCTGCCCCCTAACTTCTAAGCCGAATTACTTGGCCAACTCACGAATTTTTTCGTACAACGATTTTTGTTCAGGCGTGGTTAACATCGCCGATTGCAGTGGTTTGCAACGTTCCTGGAATGGTTTGATATCCACTTCAGTAAAGGTTGCGCCGTTGTTTTTCGCGGTTTGACGCGCGCCATCAAGTGCTTTATCCCACAAATCAAACTGAGTCGCGGTGCTCTCTTTGGCTAATTTGCGGAACACTTCGCGGTCTTTTTCATCCATCTTGGCAATGAAGCTTTCGTTCGCTACCAGCAAGTCAGCAACCATTACGTGACGAGTGTTCGAGAAATGAGGAGCCACTTCGTATTGCTTGAGGTCAGCGTAGGTAATTTCGTTGTTTTCAGCACCATCCAGAACGCCTTGCTGAATAGCGGAATAAACTTCGCCCTGGCCCATTGGAACGCCAGTGCCGCCCATGCAAGTGAGCATTTTGATCATCGTGTCAGACTGCATTACACGGATTTTTTTACCGTTCATGTCTGCCGGGGTAGTGACAGCAGAACCTTTGGTGTAAACGCTACGTGCGCCCGCGGTATACGCGGTTACCACTTCAAAACCGGTCCCTTTGGTAGAAGCAAACAAGCCATCGAGCGCACCAGAGGTAAACACTTTGCGCTGATGTTCAGGGTTGTCGTAGACATACGGCATGGCCAGAACAGAGAAGTTCTTATTGAAGTTTTCTACCAGTGGGTTTGCTACCACCGCCATTTGAATCGCGCCAGATTGCACCAATTCAAGTGAAGCACGTTGATCGCCTAACAGCTCGTTAGGGTGGATTTCGAGTTTGTAGCGGCCATTGGTCGCCGTTTGCAGCTTATCGCTGAAAGAAACCAATGCTTTGTATTGTGGGTTGTTTTCGGATTGGTTAAACGCAGTTTTCAGCGTAACGGTGCCTGTAGGAGCAGCGTCTTCGCCACACCCGCTCAGCAAAATCGTTGCTGCAACAGCGGTAGCAACCAGCGAAATTTTTGGCATAACATGTTTCAAATGCAGCATCCCTAAGACTCCTAATATCCATAGTTTCGGTGTGGAACTAATTCGATTCGGAAGTATTTACGCATTGAACTCTTATAAAATGAAACGTTATTTCACCAAAAAATAAATTTTGGTTCATTTTGCAATTTAGATCTCAAAACCGCGCCACCGCGCGATCACAAAACACACAATCCTTGCGCCAAAACACAACAATAACGTTATGAGTCAGTGAAGAAAAAGTGGTTTCAGGAAGGGTTATGGGAAACTTGCTGGGTTAATCATTCAGGGACTGAACCATCCCCCTCTTCCCGAAAAAACAGAAAGAGGAGGATAAACGTAAGGAAGGAATTACTTCGCTGCTGGACGAGCGACGACTTGAATCGAATCGGTATAAGTCACACGTACACTTTGGTTTACTTTAAAGTCTTTCAAGCGAGCCTGAACTTTTGGATCTTCAACAGTGACCACTTTCTCCTGCCCTTTAGGGCCGACAAAAGTCACTTCGTTCTTTTGCAAATCAATGTGTTTAATTTTGAGCTGAACGTTAACCTGGCGGAAAGCTTCGTGCGATGGGCTTTCTTTGGTGGCTTTTTCAGTGCCTTCGGTTGATGACGCTGTTGGTGCAGCTTTATCAACATTGGTATCAAAAGCAACGGCAACGGAGCGCGTTACGGTGGTATCGACGGTGTCACCCGCTTTCAAATTAGCCAGCGTACCGGCTTCTTTAGGGACAGTGAGCGAAACTTTATTGCCTTGTTCACCTTCCAGCACAACGACATGATTTTTTTGATCAACTGAAACCACTTTTGCAGAAAAATGGTCAGCCTGGAAATCACCCGCCACGGGCTGGATTGCGGCATTTGCAGAGAAAACACTGAATGCGAGCAGTGAAACAGTAGCGGCACCCTTAATAAACGTTTGAATCGGTTTCATAACTCAGATGTCCTTATAAGATAAACAAATTAATGCTGGCCCTATGGGCAGGGCCAGTATGAGCTTAGCGGTATTTCTTATGGTAGGCATTACGAGTGGTTTTGAATTCTTCTGCTGCGGCTTTTGCTTCTTTCACTTTGCCTTCATTGGCAAGTTTCAGCGCCCCATCAATTTGCCCCACCAGCAGATCCAAACCGTGGCGATAGTCTTTTAGCTCCGCGCTGTCTGGTGCTTTGTTTTCAAGTTTCGGCGGAGTCCCTTTTTGCGCATCCAGTGCCGCAGTGCGCATATTATTGAGTGAGGTTTTTAGCTCTGCCGCGTTATCAGTACCCAACACGGTTTTGTAGTTCTCTGCGATAATGTCCATATCATCGCCAACATCTTTCGCCATGCTTGTTGCGGAAAATAACACGGTCGATACTGCCAACATTGCAATCAGTTGCTTACGCATTTATTTACCTCTCTAGTTATCTACCCTAAATAATTCGAGTTGCAGGCAGGCGACCAGACCCTAAGTCCCCAGCAGCATAGATAACTATGTAACTGGGGCGCATGGGCGCAGTCAACGCACCTGCAGCTTGAAGTATGGCGGGTAATTCTACTGCCCGGCGATCTTCATCTCCGGTAACAGCACTGAACCACACTGAATATTACTGCGTTTCTCAATATCACTGCCTACTGTGACAATTTCCCGCCACATATCTTTCAAGTTGCCGGCGATGGTAATTTCACTCACCGGATACTGAATTTCGCCATTCTCGACCCAGAAACCAGACGCGCCACGTGAATAGTCGCCAGTGATACCGCTCACGCCCTGGCCCATCAATTCAGTGACCACCAGCCCGGTGCCCATCTCTTTAAGCATCCCGTCAAAATCCAGGCCGCGCCCTTCGATACGCCAGTTATGGATGCCACCCGCATGGCCGGTGCTTTTCAGACCCAGCTTGCGTGCAGAATAGTTGGTCAGCAGCCACTGTTGCAGAACACCATCTTTGATAATGTCACGGCGCTCTGTGCGAACCCCTTCGCTGTCAAACGGCGAGGAAGCCAGGGCTTTGAGCAAATGCGGGTGTTCTTCAATCGTCAGCCATTCTGGCAAGATTTGTTTGCCGAGTGAATCGAGCAAGAAGGTAGATTTGCGATAAACCGAACCGCCTGCAATCGCGCCAACTAAATGCCCGAACAGGCCCGTCGCCGCTTCAGCCGCAAAAATGACGGGCGCTTTCATGGTGGACAGCTTACGCGGAGACAAACGTGCAAGCGTGCGACGCGCGCACTCAATGCCCACGGATTCCGGGCTATCCAGGTCTTCCATCGCACGACCAATGGTGTAAGCGTAATCGCGTTCCATCTCACCGTTGACTTCAGCGATGACACAGCTGGACAGGGAATGGCGAGTGGAGCAAAAGCTTTGCAGCATGCCGTGGCTATTGCCGAAAACTTTGATGCCGTAGTGGCTGTTAAAACTGCCGCCTTCGGTGTTGTTGATGCGTTTATCCACATTCAATGAGGCATTTTCAGCGCGGGCTGCCAGCTCAATGGCGCGATCTGCGTCCATTTCAGTTGGGTGGAAAAGATCTAAATCTGGCGCTTCAAAGGCCAGTAACTCTTTTTCTGCCACACCCGCGTACGGGTCTGGAGAGGTGTATCGGGCGATATCCAAAGCGGCCTGCACGGTACGCGCCACGGCATCCGGGCTAAGGTCGGTCGTCGATGCGCTGCCCTTACGGTTTTGATGATAAACGGTGATACCTAACGCACCATCGCTGTTAAATTCTACGTTTTCCACCTCACCGTATCGAGTGCTGACGCTGATACCAGTGGTTTTA
Organism: Buttiauxella sp.; assembly: GCF_035271705.1. Classification (GTDB taxonomy): domain Bacteria; phylum Pseudomonadota; class Gammaproteobacteria; order Enterobacterales; family Enterobacteriaceae; genus Buttiauxella. The sequence continues at coordinate 3,465 of NZ_DATERI010000082.1, read as the reverse complement.
CTGACGGCAACTTCTGCGCCATCGGACTGAGCGGAAGCCAGTTCCAGCGCCTGAGATACCGCTTGTTCCAGAACCTGACGTTGTTGTGCTACTTGCGTGTTTACTTTCATCGCTACTGCCATAATGTAAGGTGAGTAATTTAAGTCTAACCCAGAACAGAACAATTTCGCAGTGAACAGGCTTTACTGGTAGAATTAGCCACTTTTTTTAAGGAGCCTAATATGACTAAGCAGCCCGATGACTGGCTCGACGACGTCCCGGATGACGAAAATGAAGACGAAGATGATGAGATTATCTGGGTCAGTAAAAGCGAAATTAAGCGTGATGCCGAGGAATTAAAACGTCTGGGTATGGAGTTGATGGACCTGGGCAAGAACGCCCTCGACAAAATCCCTCTGGATGAAGATTTGCGTGCGGCGATTGATCTTGCACAAAAAATCAAGAAAGAAGGCCGTCGTCGTCAGGTTCAGTTGATTGGCAAAATGATGCGTTCGCGCGACATGGATCCTATCCGCGTGGCGTTGGATAAACTGAAAAACCGTCACAACCAGCAAGTTGCACTGTTCCATAAACTGGAAGCACTGCGTGATCGTCTGGTTGAAGAAGGTGATGACGCGATGACCGAAGTGTTAAGACTGTACCCGGAAGCTGACCGCCAGCAACTGCGCGTACTGATCCGCAACGCTCAAAAAGAAAAGGCCGCTAACAAGCCGCCAAAGTCTTACCGTCAGATTTTCTCTTATCTGCGCGAACTGGCCGAAAGCCAGGGTTAAGCGATATGTGTCGGATGAACAGTCGTCACCCATAAAAAAACCCGCAAATGCGGGTTTTTTTATATTCACCAGTATTACTGGTTCTCAGCTTTCTTCGCCAACGCATCCAGCAATTTCTGGTGAATACCACCGAAACCACCGTTACTCATCACCAGAATATGGTCGCCAGGCTGGGCAATTTTCATCACCATATCCACCAAAACATCGACATCCGCACTCCAGTGTGCCGGCTGAATACAGGCTTCTGCCACTTCCACAACCTGCCACGGAATATGCGGTGGCTGAAGTAAAAAGACTTCATCTGCACGGCCTAAAGATGGCGCGAGATCGTCTTTGCTGTGGCCCATTTTCATGGTGTTAGAACGCGGCTCAAGCACGGCCAAAATACGTGCGGTTCCACCCACTTTGCTGCGCAGCGCAGCAAGGGTCGCCAGAATCGCCGTTGGATGGTGAGCAAAATCGTCATACACCGTTACGCCGTTTGCTTCACCGCGTAATTCAAGGCGGCGACGCGCATTCACGAAACTGTCCAACGCTTTCGCCGCATCAGCAGGCGTCACACCCACATGACGCGCAGCAGCAATTGCCATCAGCCCGTTATGCATATTGTGTTCACCCACTAACTGCCAGTTCACTTCACCGACACGTTCGCCATCCAGATACACTTCCCAATGAGAAGCATCTGGAGTGAGTTTCTTCGCCTGCCAGTGGCCTTGTTCGCCCACCAGTTCTTGTTCGCTCCAGCACCCCATCGCCAATGTATGTTTAATATTGGCGTCGTTTTCTGGCCAGATGATTTTCCCCTGCCCCGGCACGATACGCACCAGATGGTGGAACTGTTTCTGAATCGCTTTCAGGTCGTCAAAAATATCCGCGTGATCGAACTCAAGATTATTGAGGATCAGTGTACGCGGGCAATAATGCACGAATTTGGAACGCTTATCGAAGAACGCACAGTCGTATTCATCGGCTTCAATCACGAAGAATGAGCTTTCACCCAAGCGTGCAGAAACGTCGAAATTACCCGGTACGCCGCCGATGACAAAACCAGGCTGGTAGCCGCAAGCTTCCAGAATCCAGGCCGCCATGCCTGCCGTGGTCGTTTTGCCGTGCGTTCCCGCAACCGCAATGACCCAACGGTCACGCAGGACAAAGTCGTGCAACCACTGTGGGCCTGACAGGTAAGGGATGCCTTTCTCTAGCACCGCTTCCACACACGGGTTACCGCGCGTCATGGCATTACCGATGATCACCAAATCCGGCTGAGGGTCGAGCTGGCTTGGGTCGTAACCTTGAATTAAATCAATCCCCTGCTCTTGAAGCAGAGTGCTCATTGGCGGATACACATTCGCGTCCGAGCCAGTAACCTCATGGCCGAGTGAGCGGGCAAGCATAGCCAAGCCACCCATGAACGTACCGCAAATACCCAAAATATGAATGCGCATAACACTATCCTTCTATTCTTAGGCACACATTCTAACCGCATGTTGAGTGGTGGCAAATCGCATTTCAGGATATTCCGCATTTAGCTGGCGCGATTCACCTGTACGCTACTATTTGAATATTTGTTAGGATTGTTGCAATCGCTTCATCCCTAAATAATTCGAGTTGCAGGTAGACGGCAAGGGATCTTACCCCGATGAGCTTATTCTGGTAAGTGATTCGGGTAAGTGAGTGCAGCCAACGCCCCCGCCTCTCGGCGTATAATGGGATTACTCAACGGACAGATGCAGGGAAAGTATTATGAAAACGTTAGGTGAATTTATTGTCGAAAAGCAGCACGAGTTCTCGCATGCAACGGGTGAACTGACTTCATTGCTGTCGGCGATAAAGCTCGGCGCAAAAATCATCCACCGCGACATCAACAAAGCGGGTCTGGTGGATATTCTGGGTGCGAGCGGAGCTGAAAACGTTCAGGGCGAAGAGCAGCAAAAACTCGACCTGTTCGCAAACGAAAAACTGAAAGCCGCGCTGAAAGCCCGTGGAATTGTGGCGGGTGTCGCTTCCGAAGAAGAAGATGAGATTGTTATTTTCGAAGGCGCGGAGCATGCCAAATATGTGGTGTTGATGGACCCTCTTGATGGCTCCTCAAACATCGACGTCAACGTGTCCGTGGGTACAATTTTCTCTATCTATCGCCGCATCACGCCGGTAGGTACACCAGTCACTGAAGCCGATTTCCTCCAACCAGGCAACCGCCAGGTGGCGGCAGGTTATGTGGTTTACGGTTCCTCAACCATGCTGGTTTACACCACCGGTTGTGGCGTACATGCCTTCACTTACGATCCGTCACTGGGCGTGTTCTGTCTGTGCCAGGAACGTATGCGCTTCCCGCAAAAAGGAAGCACGTATTCCATCAACGAAGGGAACTACATCCGTTTCCCGTCCGGGGTGAAGAAATACATTAAGTTCTGTCAGGAAGAAGACGCCAACACTCAGCGCCCGTATACCTCACGCTACATCGGCTCTTTGGTGGCAGATTTCCACCGCAACCTGTTAAAAGGTGGGATTTATCTCTATCCAAGCACCGCAAGCCACCCACAAGGGAAGCTGCGTTTGCTGTATGAAGGTAACCCGATGGCATTCCTTGCAGAACAAGCGGGCGGTAAAGCCAGCGACGGTAAAGAACGTATTCTGGATATCATCCCAGAAACCTTGCATCAACGCCGCCCGTTCTTTGTCGGTAACGAGC
>NZ_DATERI010000081.1:0-21637 GCF_035271705.1 Buttiauxella sp. | reverse complement strand
TCAAGACTTGATATTTTTTTGATACCCGAAGGTATCTGAGATATCAATCCTGCGAGTGCCCACACAGATTGTCTGATAAATTGTTAAAGAGCAGTGAGTTGGCCGCTTTCGCTTGCTAACTCGAGGTGGCGTATACTACGCTTTCCTCATTCAGAGTCAAGCGTTTATTTTCGCTTTTCATCTGGCTGACGGGCCGGTTTGTAAGCCGTTGTGCCGTGTCAGTGGAGGCGCAGTATAGGGATTTTCTGGAAGCTGACAAGTGTTTATTGCAAAAAAATGGCTGAGCGTGCTTTTTTTCATCAAAATGGGTGTTTTGGACATTATTTGCTGTTTAAGTGTACTAACTCCTGGGCAAAACGCGCCACTTGAGGCCAATCGGTGTAGACAACTTCTTTACTAATATCTGTTTCGCCGCCCGTCATCTTCATAATCAAGCGAATCATAACGCGGTCATACCAGCGGTAGCGTGGATAACGGAGTGCGCCAGCAAACACAGCACAGTGATTTGGTTGCCACGGAGAGGTCAGCAAGAACTTACGCGTATAAGAGTTGGTTTGCGGGGAACGCTTCTCTGGTTTACGGGCGACCAGGTTTACTGAGAAGAAAGCACCCGGGATCTTATTCAATGCTTGCTGATGCTTTTTCACAAACGCAGCTACTGACGAATGGAAATGCCCGTAACGAATAGATGCGCCGATAACGACACGCTCGTAGTTTCCCCAGGCAATATCACCACAACGATGCAAGTTAACGACATCACTCTCGACACCCAACTCTTTCAGTTCAGATGCTATATAAGAAGCAATCTCGCGAGTTTGACCATCACGGGTCGAAAATAGAATCAAAGTTCTCACTACAGGCTCCGGTTACTCTCGCCAGAAAGTTGGCGTAAACAGTACGAGTAAAGTAAATACTTCAAGACGGCCAAACAGCATATTGGCTATCAATATCCATTTCGCCACAGGATTCATGCTGGCGAAGTTGTCTGCCACGACCCCCAAACCTGGGCCGAGGTTATTCAGCGTTGCCGCAACCGAAGCAAAGGCGGAGAAATCATCCACACCGGTGGCAATAATCGCGAGCATGCTGAGGATAAACACCAACGCATAGGCTGAGAAGAATCCCCACACGGCTTCAAGGATACGTTCGGGTAGCGCACGGTTCCCAAGCTTAATGCTATATACCGCATTGGGGTGCACCAAACGTTTCAGCTCGCGATTACCTTGTTTGAACAGCAACAAGATACGAATGACTTTCAGGCCCCCACCCGTTGAGCCCGCACAACCCCCTATAAAAGCAGAACACAGTAACAACACCGGTAAGAATAGAGGCCAACGCGCAATACTATCGGTCGTAAACCCTGCGGTCGTCGCCATCGAGACCACCTGGAAGAATGCCTGGTTTAGCGTGAGCAAGGCGGTTTGGTAAGTGTTGTGGAACCAGAGTACGAGGGTACAGATAGCCACCAGCGTCAGTTGCACGCCAATGAACATGCGGAACTCAGGGTCACGCCAGTAGACTTTTATATTACGCCCGCTTAATAGAGAGAAGTGCAGGCCATAGTTACAACCGGAGATCAGCAGGAAGATGGCAATAATCGTATTAATCGTTGGGCTATCGAAGTAACCCACGCTGGCATCATGAGTGGAAAAGCCACCGATGGCTATCGTGGCAAAACTATGCCCTATTGCGTCAAACGCAGGCATCCCGGCAAACCAAAGTGCCAGAGCACACGCAACGGTTAACAGAACATAAATAATCCACAGCGTTTTTGCGGTATCAGCGATACGCGGGCGCATTTTGTTATCTTTAAGCGGTCCCGGCATTTCAGCACGATACAGCTGCATCCCACCCACCCCGAGAATTGGCAGAATGGCTACTGCGAGAACAATGATCCCCATACCGCCAAACCATTGCAGCATTTGCCGATAGAACAAAATGGCATGCGGGAGTGAATCAAGCCCGACTAAAGTCGTCGCACCTGTGGTCGTTAAGCCCGAGAACGATTCGAAGAATGCGTCGGTAATCGTGAGATTAGGTTGTTCCGAGAAGATAAAAGGCAACGCCCCCACACTCCCCAGCACCGTCCAGAACAATACAACGATCAGGAATCCTTCTCGCGGTTTGAGCTCACTTTTTTGCCGCCGATTAGGCCACCACAGAAAAGAACCAATGAGCAGCGCTGCGAAGAAAGTCTGGGTGAAAGCTCGGCCAGCACCATCGCGATAAATTAAAGCTACCAACCCAGGAATAATCATGGTCACGGAAAATAGAATGACTAACAGACCAACGATTCGGGTTATGGCGCGAAAATGCATTTAAGCCGCTTCCTTAACTATCAAAAAATAACGAGAGGGAATTATTGTTCAGCCGGTAATAAATGCAATGCACCGCGGCTAAAGTCAGCAAGTCTGGCCGAAAAGTCAGCGAGTTTCGCGTGGGGTAACGCGATACGTAATAATACTGACGATTGAAAATCACTCTGCACAAGAACCCCGTCGCACTGTTTAAGCAACATTTCGATTCCCGTAAGCTGAGCATATTCACACTGCAAAGTATATTCGGTTAGCGGGACTTTGAGCACAGTAGGCAATTGATTTAATGCCATCTGCACTCCGCCACCGTAAGCCTTCACCAAACCGCCCGTTCCGAGTTTGATACCGCCGGAGTAGCGCACGACTACGGCAGTAATTTCCCCGATACCGCTACCCATAAGCTGGGCGAGCATTGGCTTTCCAGCGGTTCCTGCAGGCTCGCCATCGTCAGAGAAACCTAACTGCTGCGAGTCATTGGGAGCACCGGCCACCCAAGCCCAGCAATGATGCCGGGCAGCCGGATGTTCAGAGCGTACTTTTTCAAGAAACCCTTTCGCCGCTATTACGCCTGTCGTATGAGCGACCAGCGTAATAAAACGACTTTTCTTGATTTCCTCGCAGACCTGGACAGGTTCAGCAGGGATCAGCCAACTGTCCATTACGCCAGTTTCAAATCGCGCGTCATGTTTTCAATGCTATTTTCATGAACAATCACATTGTCTTCGATACGAATGCCGCCGAACGGTTTCATGGCTTCAATGCGCTGCCAGTCAAAGTGCTTGCTGTACTGCCCTTCGCGCCACGGTGCGAGCAAAGATTCAATGAAGTAAATGCCCGGTTCGATAGTCAATACCATACGCGGTTCCAGCACACGAGTGCAGCGCAGATAAGGATATTGCGACGGTGCAGCCAAGTGTGTACCGGTGTCATCTTGCATAAAACCAGCAACATCATGCACCTGCAAACCAAGCGGGTGACCCAGGCCGTGTGGCATAAATGGACCCGTAATCCCGGTTTCAACCATTGCTTCTTCGCTAATGCCCGTAACCAGTTTATGACGATTCAGCAGCTTCGCGATGCGTTGATGGAACTGGAGGTGATAATCGGTGTAACGCACGCCCGCTTTCAGCGTATCAATCAGCGCAAGTTGTTCGCTATTAACATCTTTCACCAACTGGGCATAATCGTTATCGCTTTTAACCGACCAGGTACGGGTTAAATCAGCCGCGTAACCGTTGTATTCCGCACCCGCATCCAAAAGGAAGCTGCGCATTTCGGAAGGCGCACGGTTATCAAGTTTAGTGTAATGCAACACAGCCGCGTGCTCGTTGAGCGCCACAATATTGCCATAGGGAACATCGGTATCGCGGTGACCGGTTGCCGTCAGATAAGCCTGATTGATATCAAACTCACTCATCCCGGACAGGAAAGCTTCGTGAGCAGCCTGATGGCCGACCACGGCAGTTTTCTGTGCTGCACGCATACATGCCAGTTCATAATCAGTTTTGTAGGAACGATAGTAATGCAGGTAATCAATCACCCCTTTCGGGTTGATGTTTGCACCTTGAATATCAAGCTGCAACGCACGCTCTGGCACCGGGCCAATGTAGCCGATGTTGCCACGCGCCGCTGGTAATTGGCTGCCAATACCATCTGCTTTTGGCAACGCAATCACATCAATTTCGTCAGTCCAGAAGGACTCTGGCAATGGCTCAACGTTATGCCAGTAATCAACCGGCAGGTAGAACCACAATTTCGGTTTGTTCACGCCATCCACCAGCAACCAGCAGTTTGGCACTTGCGTTACCGGAACCCAGGCTTTGAACTGCGGGTTAACTTTGAACGGATACGCATGATCATCAAGGAAAACATTGAAAAGCTCGCCTGAGTGAATCAACAGCGCGTCAAGGTTGAAGCGCGCCAGAACATTGCGGGTGCGTTCCTGCAAAGTTGCCACATGATCTTGATAAAGTGAGGCCAATGAATTCATGATTTTTCCTTCTGTTTTTTTTAAACCTGAACGCCACGCATCTTAGCACACCGCAAACTAAGCGAACTTATTTCCAGCGGCTGTGATCATCTTTGCAAATATTTAAAGAGTTGTTTGCATTTCATTAACATCAATTCCACACTCTTTTCCATCTGGTACGACCAGATCCCATTGCTGGATTCAGGAGACTGACATGCTCTACCAAGGTGAAACCTTACATCTCGACTGGCTGGAAGATGGCATCGCAGAATTGGTATTTGATGCACCCGGCTCAGTGAACAAACTCGACACTACGACCGTAGCAAGCCTAGGTCACGCACTCGATGTTCTGGAAAAACAGCCATCGCTGAAAGGCCTGATGCTGACCTCCAATAAAGCCGCGTTTATCGTGGGTGCTGACATTACTGAATTCCTGTCGTTGTTCCAGGTTCCTGCAGAACAACTGACACACTGGCTGCAATTTGCCAACAGCGTCTTCAATCGTCTGGAAGATCTGCCTGTCCCGACCATTTCTGCCGTAAATGGTTATGCCCTTGGCGGCGGCTGTGAATGTGTGTTGGCAACGGATTACCGTCTGGCAACGCCAGATACCCGCATCGGTCTGCCAGAAACTAAACTGGGCATCATGCCAGGCTTTGGTGGTTCAGTGCGCTTGCCGCGTATGCTGGGTGCCGATAGCGCACTGGAAATCATCACCGCGGGGAAAGATGTCGGTGCGGTTGAAGCACAGAAACTCGGTTTAGTTGATGGCATCGTTAAAACTGAAAAACTGCGCGACGGAGCTTTGGCAGTACTGCGCCAGGCAATTAACGGCGAGCTGGACTGGAAAGCCAAACGCGCACCGAAACTGCAACCTCTGAAGCTTAGCAAAATCGAAGCCACAATGAGCTTCACGATTGCGAAAAGCATGGTGATGCAGATTGCAGGTAAACACTACCCTGCCCCGATGACAGCGGTAAAAACGATTGAAGCTGCGGCACGATTAGGTCGTGACGAAGCATTACAACTGGAGACTCAAAGTTTCGTGCCATTGGCGCGTTCCAATGAGGCCCGTGCGCTGGTCGGGATATTCCTTAACGACCAATACATAAAAGGTCAGGCCAAGAAGCTGACTAAAAATACCGAAACTCCGAAACAGGCAGCCGTTCTTGGTGCCGGGATCATGGGTGGAGGCATTGCTTACCAGTCAGCCTGGAAAGGCGTACCGGTATTAATGAAGGATATTAACGAGAAGTCCCTGGCACTGGGCATTAATGAAGCCAGCAAACTGCTCAATAAACAACTGGAACGCGGAAAGATCGACGGGATGAAACTGGCGGGCGTGATTGCCACCATTCATCCAACACTGGATTACGCGGGTTTTGAGCGCGTCGATGTCGTTGTTGAAGCGGTTGTTGAAAATCCAAAAGTGAAGCAAGCGGTGCTGGCAGAAGTGGAAGATAAAGTGCGTCCGGATACCGTTCTGGCGTCGAACACCTCTACCATTCCAATCAGCGAACTGGCGAACAGCCTGAAACGCCCGGAAAACTTCTGCGGTATGCACTTCTTCAACCCGGTGCACCGCATGCCTCTGGTCGAAGTGATTCGCGGCGAGAAAACCTCTGAGCAAACCATCGCTAAAGTCGTTGCGTGGGCCAGCAAAATGGGCAAAACACCGATCGTGGTAAACGACTGCCCAGGGTTCTTCGTCAACCGCGTACTGTTCCCGTACTTTGCGGGCTTCAGCCAGCTGATGCGTGACGGTGCTGATTTCCGTCAAATCGACAAAGTGATGGAAAAACAGTTCGGCTGGCCGATGGGCCCTGCGTATCTGCTCGATGTTGTCGGGATTGATACCGCGCATCACGCTCAGGCTGTCATGGCTGCGGGTTTCCCACAGCGTATGCAGAAAGATTATCGCGATGCCGTTGATGCGATGTTTGACGCAGGCCGCTACGGCCAGAAAACCGAACAGGGCTTCTATCGCTATAAACAAGACAGCAAAGGCAAACCGCGTAAAGAGCAAGATGAAGCCACGGATAGCCTGTTGGCTGATGTTAGCAAACCGCGCCATGACTTCTGCGATGAAGAAATCATTGCACGCATGATGATCCCGATGGTCAACGAAGTCGTTCGTTGTCTGGAAGAAGGTATTATTGCAAGCCCGGCAGAAGCGGATATGGCACTGGTTTACGGCCTGGGATTCCCTCCGTTCCATGGCGGTGCATTCCGCTGGTTAGATACCATCGGCAGCGCCAAATATCTCGATATGGCTCAGCAGTACGAACATCTTGGCCCTCTCTATCAAGTGCCGGACGGTCTGCGCGCAAAAGCTTCCCGTAACGAGCCGTACTATCCACCGGTTGAGCCTGCGGGCCTGGCCAGTGACCTGAAAAGTGCCTGAGGAGTGATTATGGAAAAGGTTGTAATTGTTGATGCCATTCGCACCCCGATGGGCCGTTCAAAAGGTGGGGCGTTTCGTAATCTGCGTGCAGAAGATCTTTCTGCCCATTTGATGCGTGGAATTCTGTCGCGTAACCCGGCGTTAGAAGCTGCTTCACTGGATGACATATATTGGGGCTGCGTGCAACAGACGCTGGAGCAAGGTTTTAACATTGCGCGTAACGCCTCGCTGCTGGCTGAAATTCCACATTCGGTACCGGCAGTAACGGTCAACCGACTGTGTGGTTCTTCCATGCAGGCCCTGCATGACGCGGCTCGTATGATTCAGACCGGTGATGCGCATGCCTGTCTGGTGGGTGGCGTGGAACATATGGGCCACGTGCCGATGAGCCACGGTGTTGATTTCCATCCAGGCCTGAGCCGTAACGTTGCTAAAGCTGCTGGCATGATGGGTTTAACCGCCGAGATGCTGTCGCGTATGCATGGCATTAGCCGTGAAATGCAGGATCAGTTTGCCGCTCGTTCGCATCAACGTGCATGGGCGGCCACCGAAGCGGGCTATTTCAAATCTGAAATCCTGCCGATAAGTGGTCATGACGCAGACGGCGTGCTCAAACGTTTTGATTACGATGAAGTGATTCGCCCAGAAACGACCGTTGAAGGCCTGGCAGCATTGAAACCTGCGTTTGATCCGGTCAACGGAACGGTGACGGCGGGCACTTCCTCTGCTCTTTCAGATGGAGCGTCGGCGATGTTGCTGATGAGTGAGTCACGCGCCAAAGAGCTTGGCCTTAATATCCGCGCTTACGTTCGCTCTATGGCTGTGGTGGGATGCGACCCGTCAATTATGGGTTACGGCCCAGTTCCGGCATCACAATTGGCGTTGAAAAAAGCGGGCCTGACTGCCGCTGATATCGACCTGTTTGAGATGAACGAAGCTTTCGCCGCACAGATCCTGCCGTGTATCAAAGATCTGGGGCTGATGGATAAGATCGACGAGAAAATTAACCTGAATGGTGGCGCGATTGCGCTGGGTCACCCGCTTGGGTGTTCCGGTACGCGTATCAGCACCACGCTGTTAAACCTGATGGAACGTCGCGACGCACAGTTTGGCCTTGCTACCATGTGCATCGGTTTAGGTCAGGGCATTGCTACTGTTATTGAACGCGTTTAAGGAATTGATCCAATTTTCAAAGTCATTGATGTTGTAACGCGGCGGCAAATGGGCGAATCCCGATGAGCTTACTAAAGTAAGTGATTCGGGTGAGCGAATGCAGCCAACAAAGTTACAACACCAAGGACGCAGAAAAAAGTTTAGTTGCCGTTCTTCCCGCCTGTCAGGGGCGGGTTTTTTTATTTATACCCAAAATAATTCGAGTTGCATCAAGGCGACAAGAGAACGAGTCCGGATGAGCTTACATAAGTAAGTGATTCGGGTGAGTGAACGTCGTCAACAAAGATGCAGCTTGAAGTATGACGGGTATCATCAAATAAACGAAAACGCATCGCCAAACATACGATCTTCTAACGCGCCACGTTCATTACAGAACAGGTCGCGAGCAATTTTCGCCATTTCAAAACGTCCGGCAATATAGATGTCGTGCCCGGCAAGCGTTCCATAATCCTGCATCACTGCGGCTAACACAGTGCCAGTACGGCCACGCCAGCCTTCTTCCGGTTGCTCAACAACCGCTTCAACACGCAGATTTTGATGAACAACGGAAAGCGCTTCTAACTCAGACAGATCATAAAGATGCTTATCTTCACGGCCACCCCAGTAAATCGCAATTTCACGTTGTGGATTACGCGCGAGCGCAGTCAGCAAAATCGAACGTACGTAAGAGAATCCAGTACCGCCCGCAATCAGAATGAGCGGACGATCTTCGTCTTCACGCAACCAGGCATCGCCATGCGGAATATCTACGACGATTTCTTTCTCTTTCAGAATACGGTCCATCACCGCCATGGCGTACAGATTGATCTCTGAGGCGCCAATGTGCAGCTCGATAAACTCATGGTCGCTCGGCGTGGATGCCATGGAGAACGGGCGTTTATCGCGCTCATCCATCACCACCATCAAATACTGCCCGGCCTGAAAGGAGAATTTCGCTTCCGGCAGTAATCGAACGCGATATACCGTGTCGGTTATCGCTTCTACCGAGGTCACTTTACAGCTTAAGGTTGTCATGCTTCCCCTCTGTCGGGTCAATAATGCAAAACGGTAAAATCCGCCACTCAGGCGTTTTTACTGTCGTCGAAAATAGCCAGTTCATCCCAGATTGCATCGATACGCGCACATACTTCTGCATCTTTCTTAATAGGACGACCCCACTCGCGCTGAGTTTCACCTGGCCATTTATTGGTGGCATCCAGTCCCATTTTTGAGCCAAGACCGGAAACCGGCGAGGCAAAATCCAGGTAATCGATTGGCGTGTTTTCTACCAAAACGGTATCTCGCGCCGGGTCCATACGCGTAGTGATGGCCCAAATCACATCGTTCCAGTCACGCGCGTTGATATCGTCATCGCATACGATGACAAACTTGGTATACATAAATTGCCGCAGGAAAGACCAAACGCCCATCATCACGCGTTTAGCGTGGCCTGCGTATTGCTTCTTAATGGTGACAACGGCAAGGCGATAGGAGCAACCTTCCGGCGGCAGATAAAAATCGACAATTTCCGGGAATTGTTTTTGTAAAATCGGCACAAAGACTTCATTGAGTGCGACACCGAGCACTGCAGGTTCATCCGGTGGGCGCCCGGTGTACGTTGAATGATAAATCGCATTCTGGCGCTGGGTGATATGCGTAACGGTAAATACCGGGAAATCATCTACTTCATTGTAGTAACCCGTGTGGTCGCCATAGGGCCCTTCAGGTGCCATTTCGCCCGGTTCGATATACCCTTCCAGCACAATTTCCGCGCTGGCAGGAACCTCAAGATCGTTAGAAATACACTTCACCACTTCGGTTTTCGTGCCACGCAGTAAACCGGCAAAAGCATATTCTGATAGGGTATCTGGCACTGGGGTGACCGCGCCGAGAATGGTTGCAGGGTCGGCGCCTAATGCAACCGATACAGGGAAACGTTCACCAGGATGTTCAGCACACCACTCCTGGAAATCCAGTGCGCCACCGCGATGCGATAACCAGCGCATAATCAGCTTATTTTTACCGATCCGTTGCTGGCGATAAATCCCAAGATTCTGCCGCTCTTTGTGCGGCCCACGCGTGACCGTCAAACCCCAGGTAATCAGCGGTGCTGCATCTTCAGGCCAACATTGCATGATAGGGATGCGAGATAAGTCGACTTCATCCCCTTCCCAAATTTGCTCCTGACACGGGGCGTTACGTAGCCGTTTCGTCGGCATATTCAGGACTTGTTTAAACTGCGGAAGTTTATCGAATAAATCGCGGAACCCCTTCGGGGGTTCGGGTTCTTTCAGGAAGGCCAATAACTTTCCGACTTCACGCAATGCAGAAACATCTTCCTGCCCCATTCCCATCGCGACGCGTTTCGGAGTGCCGAACAGGTTGCACAGCACTGGCATATCGTACCCTTTAGGGTTCTCAAACAGCAGAGCCGGGCCATTGGCACGCAAAGTACGATCGGCAATTTCAGTCATTTCCAGGTACGGATCGACCGGCATTGCGATACGCTTTAGCTCGCCGCGTTGTTCAAGTAATTCCAGAAAGTCGCGTAGGTCGTGGTATTTCATGCCATTAATCGTAGTCAGGATTTTGCGGTCATTATACGGGCTTCATGCACAGCATGCTGTATTTTTGTTAATAACGCGTAAATGCTTGTCTGATAACCAATCAGTCAATGGTTATACTTGTGCTGGCTATCCCTAATAACGGCCTTTTGCTATTCTCCCTGGGTTGATTAGGAAAAAGAGAAACTATGGAATCCTGGTATCTGTTGTACTGCAAACGGGGTCAATTACTGCGGGCGCAAGAGCATCTTGAACGTCAGGATGTGAATTGCCTCACCCCAATGATCAAAATTGAAAAGATCGTGCGAGGCAAACGCACTGCGGTCGATGAACCATTGTTCCCAAATTATATGTTTGTTCAGTTTGACCCTGAGACCATCCACACCACGACAATTCATTCAACGCGTGGTGTCAGCCATTTCGTGCGCTTCGGCAGTCTTCCTGCCACCGTACCGGCTGATGTGATTAACCAACTCATTAATCACCAACCAGAAAATATTACTGACCCAGATACTCCTTATCAGGGTGATCGAGTGGTGATAACTGAAGGGGCATTCGAAGGTTTGGAAGCAATTTTTAGTGAGCCGGACGGTGAAGCCCGCTCCATGCTGCTGCTGAATCTGTTGAATAAACAAGTGATGCAGAGTGTGAAGAACACAGATTTTAAGAAGACGTAAAGCTAACCAAGGCGGATAAATATCCGCCCTGCAATGTAAAACTAGCGCTGCATTTGTTCGTCATGCAACCATTGTGCGACACGCTTTGAGAAGTACGTTAACACGCCATCCGCTCCCGCACGTTTAAAGCACATCAACGACTCCATAATGGCCGGTTTTTCTGCCAACCAACCGTTCTGAATTGCCGCCATATGCATCGCATACTCGCCAGAAACCTGGTAGGCAAAAGTCGGTACGCCGAAGGTATCTTTCACGCGACGAACCACGTCCAGATAAGGCATACCCGGTTTCACCATCACCATATCCGCACCTTCCTGCAAATCCTGTGCGACTTCCTGCAGCGCTTCGTCGCTATTAGCGGGGTCCATCTGATAGGTTTTCTTGTTGCCACCTTTCAGATTACTCGAGGAGCCAATCGCATCGCGGAACGGTCCGTAATAGCAGGACGCATATTTTGCCGCATACGACATGATCTGCGTATTCACGAAACCATCAAGCTCTAGCTGATCGCGGATTGCCCCAATACGGCCATCCATCATATCGCTTGGTGCAATGATTTCAGCCCCCGCTTCTGCGTGGGAAAGGGCCTGGCGCACCAGAATCTCACGGGTAATGTCGTTGATAACGTAACCGTCTGCATCAATCACGCCATCCTGCCCGTGAGTCGTGTACGGATCGAGTGCGACGTCAGTCAGCAAACCCAACTCCGGTACTGCATCTTTCAAGGCACGCACTGCGCGCTGAACCAACCCATTCGGGTTATAAGCCTCTTCGGCGTGCAGCGATTTTCCTGCGCTTTCAATAACGGGAAACAGTGACAATACTGGCACGCCAAGTTTTGCGACCGTTTCCGCCTCTTTGAGCAGCAGATCGATAGTCATACGGTAAACACCCGGCATCGATGATACTTCTTCCTGACGGTTGTGGCCTTCCATCACGAACACGGGATAGATTAGGTCGTTAACCGTTAATTGATTCTCCGCCACCAGACGACGGCTGAAATCGTGACGACGGACGCGGCGCATACGGCGACCAGGAAACGTACCGGGAAATGCATAGCTCATTGATTCTCTCCTGATTTAAGCCAGCCGGAAAAGACGGCGGGCATTGTCATCTGTTACTTGCGCAAGCCAGGCGGGATCTTCTCCACGCCATCCTGCCACCTTTTCCAGGATATGAGGCAAGTAGCAGGGTTCGTTCCGCCGGGAAGCAGGTTTTGGTTTTAGATCCCGCGGTAACAAATAGGGGGCATCGGTTTCCAGCAATAACTGATGTGCTGGTATCACCGGTAGCAACTCACGTAATTCAAGGCCACGGCGCTCATCACATACCCAGCCAGTGACACCGATAAAAATTCCTCGCGCCAGACATTCTCGCACTTCATTTTCCGTTCCGGTAAAGCAGTGCAAAACCACTCCCGGTAACTTTTCAAGCCAGGGGTCCAGCAACGCGATAAACCGTTCATGAGCGTCGCGACAGTGTAAAAATACCGGCATCATCAGGTCTGCAGCAATGGCCAGTTGTGCGGTAAAAGCGCGTTCTTGTTCCGCAGGCGTTGAGAAATTGCGGTTGAAATCCAGACCACACTCACCGATAGCCACCACTTCCGATGCACCCGCAAGTTCGCGAATAGTCTCTGCTATTTCGTCCTGCCATTGGCTCGCATCATGCGGATGAACACCCACAGTAGACCAGCAGCCCTGATACTGCTGTGCCAGTAACAGAGCCTGCTGGCTTTCATGAATATTCGTCCCGGTGAGCAACATGCCGCAAACTCCCGCAAGATGTGCACGAGCAACAACGTCAGCATGGTGTTTAGCAAACTGTGAGCTGGTAAGATTTACACCGATATCAAACATAGCGTCTTCCAAACGACGACCGCCCTATCGGGCGGTCTGAAATTATGACTCTTTTTTGGAGTGGTCGTCTTCTGCTTCTGGAGCGTCTACCGGGTCTTCCTCTCCCCCTCTGCGCCCTTTACCGACGTAGAAACGAGAGAAAAATACACCGACTTCAAATAGGCAGTACATCGGAATTGCCAGCAGCGTTTGCGAGAAAACATCTGGCGGCGTTAACAACATGCCGACAACAAACGCACCAACCAGAATGTATGGACGCTTACTCTTCAGCGCCTCAGGCGTTGTTACGCCCATCCAACACAGCAGAATAATGGCCACGGGCACTTCAAAAGCCACACCAAATGCCATAAACAACGTCATGACAAAATCAAGGTACTTGCTGATGTCAGTCGACACCACCACACCTATCGGAGCGGTTTTTGTCAGAAAACCAAATGCGAGCGGGAACACCACAAAATAGGCAAAAGCGATGCCGATATAAAACAGCATCGAGCTGGAAAACAGCAATGGCATAACCAGCTTGCGCTCGTGCTTATACAGCGCTGGCGCGATAAACGCCCAAATCTGATAAAGAATGACCGGTGCGGACAAAAACACTGAGACATAAATTGTCAGCTTAACGGGGGTGAAAAACGGCGAAGCCACGTCTGTGGCAATCATCGTTGACCCGATTGGCATTTGCTTAATCAGCGGAGCTGAGACTATCTGATAGATGTCATTGGCAAAGTAAATCAGTGCCAGGAAAATCACCAGCACAGCGATAATGCTATTTAACAGTCGCTTGCGCAGCTCTATCAGATGGCTGATAAGCGGTTGGGTATCTTCAACGGCCATGTTTACTTTTTATCACTCGAAGGTTGAGAAGAAGCTGGGGTTTTGACGGACTCTGCTAAAGGTTTGATCTGAGGTTGAATCAACTCTTCAGTCACTTCCGCTGCTGCTGATACAGGAACTGTTTCAGTTTCAACGACCGGGGCTTCCTCGGGCGCACTGGCCTGATGTGCAGCTGTTGCGGGAGTCACGCCTTCATGACTGTCCTGAGCGTCTTTCACCAGTGGATTATGGATTGTATGAGCCTCGTCACTCCCCTTTTCAGGTTCATGAGTATACGAACGTTTCATCGATTCAGCCGCCTGACGCAGCTCATCCATTGATGCCTTTAGTTCTGGAGTAAGGTTATCCATGCTCGCTTTTTCAACCTTCTTCAGGCTGTCTTGCAGCTCCTGGATTTTCAACTCCTGAACCAGTTCATTTTGTACAGTTGCCGCCAGAGAACGCAGAGCGCGAACCCAGCCGACAACTGTTTTAACCGCAACAGGCAAACGCTGTGGCCCGAGGACGATCAGGCCAATCACGAATACCAGTAGTAGTTCACTGAAACCAATATCGAACACGGTTTACACCTGCTCTTTATCGTTGCTCTTAGCTTCGTCTTTTTTCACATCGCCTGGTTGTTTATCAGCAAGCGTTTTCGCTGTGAAATCAGCATCCTGAACGGATTTGTCTTTCTCTTTATCTTCATCATCGCTCATAGCTTTTTTAAAGCCTTTGATGGATGCGCCCAAATCAGAACCGATAGAGCCCAGTTTCTTAGTACCGAAAAGCAGAACCACGATGACGACAATGATCAACAATTGCCAAATACTGATACCACCCATAATGTTGCCTCAAATCACAATGATGAAAAGATAACGGTCTGTATTGTACCGCACGTTGACTGTCAAAAACGATTAAAAACAGCTCAGGATGAGCGTCGCCAGCCAATCAGCCATGTAACAATACCAGCGGCCATAAGCCCTGTAGGCTGGTATTGCCATTCCGGCTTGTTAATCAGTAATAAGGTGCCGCTTAACAGTAGCGTGGCACCAATGCCAAACAGATAGCGTGACTGCGCCTGACGCACCTGATTACGTTGCAAATCACGCGTTATCTTATCAACACTATGTTGCAATTGTTTACCCTGACGCAAACTGTCGTACATCAATTCTGGTAGTTCTGGCATTTTTTCAATCCAGAACGGTGCTTTTTCTTTAAGAGAGCGAATAAGCGCAGGAATACCAACCTGATCTTTGATCCAACTTTCCAGGAAAGGTTTAGCGGTTTTCCACAAATCTAATTGCGGGTAAAGCTGTCTTCCGAGACCTTCAACGTAAAGTAGTGTTTTTTGCAGTAAAACGAGCTGCGGCTGCACTTCCATATTAAAACGACGTGCCGTGTTAAACAGGTTTAGCAGCACATGGCCAAAGGAAATTTCTGCCAACGGTTTCTCAAAAATGGGCTCGCAAACGGTACGAATGGCGAACTCAAACTCTTCAACATTGGTATCCGGTGGCACCCAACCTGAATCGACATGCAATTCAGCAACTTTGCGATAATCACGGTTAAAGAAGGCGATAAAATTTTCCGCCAAATAGCGCTTATCTTCTTTATTCAGTGAGCCGACAATACCGCAGTCGATTCCAATATATTTCGGATCTTCAGGGTGTTCGTAACTGACAAAGATATTGCCGGGATGCATATCGGCATGGAAAAAGCTGTCTCGAAATACCTGAGTGAAAAAGACCTGCACGCCACGTTCTGCCAACAGTTTCATGTTGGTGCCTTGCTCTTTGAGCATCGCGATATCAGAAACAGGAATACCGTAAATCCTCTCCATGACCATCATGCTCTCACTGCAATAGTCAGAGAACACTTCAGGCACGTAGAGCATTGGGCTGTCTTCAAAATTGCGACGCAACTGGATAGCGTTAGCGGCTTCACGTAGAAGATTCAGTTCGTCAATCAAGGTCTTCTCATATTCGCGCACCACTTCCAGCGGCCGCAAACGGCGGCCATCTGGCATCAATCGTGGTACCCATCGAGCCAGACGGTAGATGAGTTTCATATCCGCTTTGATAATCGGCAGGATATCCGGGCGAATGACTTTGATGACAACATCACGCCCATTGTCTTTGAGACGAGCGGTGTGAACCTGGGCAATTGAAGCCGACGCGAGCGGTTGGATATCAAAATCATCAAACCAGGTTTCGATAGGGATCCCGCCCATCGATTGTTCAATTTGCCTTTTAGCCAGCGCGCCGTCAAAAGGAGCGACTCGGTCCTGCAACATCGCCAGTTGGTCAGCAATTTGCGGTGGGAACAAATCTCGGCGGGTCGAGAGCATCTGCCCAAACTTGATCCAAACCGGCCCCAGTTCTTGCAGTGCAAGGCGTAAACGTTCACCAAGAGTTTTCTCTTTATGGCGATTTGGCATCCAGAAAAGCGTGCGCCGCCAAATGCGTAACGGCAGCGTAATACGAATGTGAGGGATCAGTTCATCCAGACCATAACTGAGAAAAGTGCGGATAATGAAATAGAGGCGACGAATTTCTCCAGGCGTCATTTGTTCTCCAGTTTGTCCAGTCGCGCAACAAGTGCATCAACCTTACGTTCGGCTGCTGCCGTTTCCTCAGCAAACCATGCGACTTCCAACGAGCCAGGTGCCATCTTCCACTCTTCGGTAATGGCTTCTGACAGGTATTGTTGGTTACGGGCAAATCCTTTTTTGAACAACTGACTTCCGCCACGAATAGCCTTGCTGATTCCTTCGGCGGCAATATCGCCTATATAAGGCGCTAGCAATTCAGCTGGGTCGAATTCAGCAAGGTCCATCAGGGCAACCCAATTCTGGACGACCTGAATATCACCCTGAACTTCTAATTCACCGCTGCGAATAAGCGCCGTAAGTTGCTGCCTGTCACGCAATTTTGGCAGTGTGCCTACCCCGGTTTTCACCAGACAATCGGCTTCACCTTCCCACTGGCCTAATACATCGATTTGTTGTTCGCTAAAAACCAAAACGATTGGCGAAGAGAATTCTTTGAGCTCGACACGCAACACCTTACCCACTAAGCGCTGACGTGCCGCCTTCAAGCCTCGGTCTTGCCAGAGAAATTTATTGAGCAGGTTTTCTATTCCGGCAGTTATTAGCGCTGTACCTGAAGAAAGCAGCAATGGCATCACGAGTTCCCGATCAGAATTTATAACCACGGTGTAGCGCAACAACGCCAGCGGTCAGATTGAAGTAGGTGGTATTTTCAAAACCGGCATCTTCCATCATCGCTTTCAATGTTTCTTGATCAGGGTGCATACGAATAGATTCAGCCAGATAACGGTAGCTTTCTGCATCTTGTGCAACGATTTCACCGATACGCGGCAGAATGTGGAATGAGTACGCATCGTAGGCTTTGCTAAGAGGTTCGATAATCGGTTTGGAGAATTCCAGGACCAGCAGGCGGCCACCGGGTTTCAAAACGCGGTACATGGAACGCAACGCTTTTTCTTTGTCTGTCACATTGCGCAAACCGAAAGAAATAGTAATGCAATCAAAGAAGTTATCCGGGAAAGGCAGAGCTTCAGCGTTAGCCTGAACATAATTCACGTTGCCAACCACGCCAATGTTACGCAGTTTTTCACGTCCCATTTTCAGCATTGAATCGTTGATATCCGCCAGAACCACTTCGCCTGTTTCGCCGACCAGACGGGAGAACTTAGCGGTCAAATCACCGGTGCCTCCGGCTAAATCCAGTACGCGCTGACCACGGCGAACACCACTGCAATCAATGGTAAATCGCTTCCAGATACGATGGATGCCGAATGACATCAGGTCATTCATCACGTCGTATTTTGCGGCCACAGAATGGAACACATGAGCCACCATATCGGCCTTTTGTTCCTTCGCTACAGTGCGGAAGCCAAAGTGTGTTGTTTCCTGGGATTCTTCAACCATCTCGATGCCTGCTTATACAAAAATTGTTTGTGAAGTGTAACAGAATGAGCCCTAAAGCCCTATGCTTCAAGCCGTAGGGGTGTTGGCTGCACCCACAAACCCCAGTCACTGACTTTAGTAATCTTCTGGGGATTTGCTCCTTTGCCGCCTACCTGCAACTCGAGTGAGTTTGGCTACAAACTGTTTTCCATATTCTTTTCTTCGTCATTTTCAAACCCATTCAGGGCTGAATTCTCTGCTTCTTCCTGCCGAGCCTGTTCGACTAAATCGGGATTAATCTCACGTTTAACCTCGACACCCAAGCCACGAAACGCATCGGCCTGGATGAGTATATTTCCACGGCCCGAAGAGAGTTTCTTCATCGCCTGGCGGTAGTTATCCTGAGCTTTATCCAGGCTTTGGCCAATTGCCGACATGTCGTCAACGAAGAGGCGCATTTTGTCATACAGTCGGCTGGCGCGTTCGGCAATTTGTTGCGCATTTCGGCTTTGGTGTTCATAACGCCACAAATTGGCAACGGTTCGTAGCGCCACCAGCAAGGTCGTCGGGCTGACCAGCATGATGTTATTTTTGAGCGCTTCGCTGATGAGTTCAGGCTGGCGGTCAATCGCCAGTAAAAATGCGGGTTCGACGGGGATAAACATCAACACATAATCCAGCGAACGCAACCCCGGCAACTGCTGATAATCTTTACGCCCCAGCATACGAATATGGTTACGCATGGCGGCAATATGTTCGTTGAGGGCACTTTCACGGGTCAGTTCATCGTCACCGTTGTAATAACGTTCATAGGCTACTAACGTCATCTTGGCGTCGATGACCACATCTTTACCCTGTGGCAAACGCACGATCACATCAGGCTGCATGCGACTGTTATTTTCGAGCTGAATATTCACCTGGGTTTGGTATTCATAGCCTTCGCGTAAACCTGACGCTTCCAACACTCGCGTCAAGACAACTTCGCCCCAATTACCCTGAGTTTTGTTATCCCCTTTCAGGGCTTTGGTGAGATTCAGTGCCTCTTGCGCCATTTGGGCATTCAGCTGTTGCAGGCTGCGGATTTCATGAGTCAACGTGTGGCGCTCACGGGCTTCTTGACCAAAACTCTCTTGCACCTGCCGACGGAAACCATCCAGTTGTTCACGCAATGGCGAGAGTAAGCCATTTAAACTTTGGCGGTTTTGTTCTTCAACTTTGCGGCCACTTTGCTCAAAAATACGGTTGGCGAGGTTTTCAAACTGTTCGCTCAGGCGCTGCTCGCTGTTAAGCATCTGGCGATGTTTGTCATCGGCATTAAGGCGGGTTTGTTCCAAAAGCGTGGAGAGTTCGCGGATATCAGCTTCCTGTGCACTATTGATCTCAAGTTGGGTGCGCAATTCGCGATTAAGCTGCTCACACTCCTCTTTCCAGTGCTGGTTTTGCTGCAACTCCTGCCGTGAAGCAGTCAGCTCACCGTAGATTTCCCGTTGTTCTTCATGCAGAGCGGATTGCTGCCCGGCTGCGCGCAAACTCGCCAGCAACCAACCAGTCAGAACACCAACCAGTGCAATACCGATGCCGATCAAAATAGAAATATCCACAGTCACTCCCACAAGCCATGCCAAACCCCAGCAAAATAAAATTCTGCTGTATAAATGTCCAGATGAAAAGGGATTTCCTGCGAGGTGTTACGCAAAGCGTAAAAATTAAGCCGGCTTGCACCGGCTTGAGGGGAATTAGATTAAGCGACGCGCCGCTTCAACAACGATTTGCACCGCATGGCTTTCTGTTTTCTTCATGGTTTCAGCATTCGGGATCTCTTGCTGAGTACGGTTCACAATCACACCTGCGACCATACCCGCACGCAGACCCTGACTTGCACACATGGTCAGTAATGTCGCGGATTCCATCTCGTAGTTCATCACGCCCATCTGCTGCCACTCTTCCATGGAGCCTTTGTAGCGATTAACTACGCGGCCTGAGAAGGTGTCATAGCGTTCCTGGCCCGGGTAGAAGGTGTCAGAAGAAGCTGTCACGCCAATGTGCGTGGTTGCACCAATAGATTTAGCGGCTTCAACCAATGCAGTAGTACACGTGAAATCAGCAACGGCTGGATATTCCATTGGTGCAAAGTGCAGGCTGGCACCATCAAGGCGCACAGAGGCAGTCGTCACCAGAACATCACCGACATTGATATGTGGCTGGATTGCGCCGGTCGTCCCGATACGCAGGAAAGTACGAATACCCAACTGCGCCAGCTCTTCCACGGCGATAGAGGTAGAAGGGCCACCGATACCGGTAGAGCACACGATTACTGGCTTGCCATCTAATTCAGCACGCCAGGACGTAAATTCACGGTGGGCAGCCAATTTAACTGGCTTGTCCATCAGCACAGCGATTTTTTCAACTCGTTCTGGATCGCCCGGGACGATGGCAAGTGTTGCCCCCTGCAGATCGCTTTTAGTGAGGCCGAGGTGAAAAACATCAGACTTGGACATAACAGACTCCTGCATTGAATGGGTTGGCTTGCATTGCTATAGAGGTACTGTACAGAAGCACCACAAAGAATTTCGTGACGCATTTCACTTTGAATGAAACAAATTACATTATTTTCAATAACAATAGTGACGAACATCACATTTAAAAAGATGATTGTTCATTAATCAGACGCAGAGCCTGTGCCCCCTGCAACTCGAAGTATGACGGGGAAAAGCTATAGTTATCGCACTGCGCTAACAGTACTTAAGGAGAATGCTAATGAAAGAAGAACAACCTACAGGTAAATTGCCAGGCGGGAATTTTGCACCAGCGGCCTCCCCTCTCGCTTCAACAGTATTGCATACCCAGGATGACGCTATTCAGGCGGGGGAAACTTCGATTCCTACGCAAGGTGAAAATATGCCCGCCTATCACGCCAGGCCTAGAGGGGCGGAAGGATCGTTGCCCATCGTGATTGTGGTGCAGGAAATTTTCGGCGTGCATGAACATATTCGTGACATTTGCCGCCGCCTGGCGCTGGAAGGCTATCTTGCTATCGCCCCAGAACTCTATTTCCGCCAGGGTGATCCTAACGATTACGCCGATATCCCCACCTTGTTCAGCGACCTAGTTTCAAAAGTACCGGATGCACAAGTTCTGGCTGACCTCGATCATGTCGCCAATTGGGCGGCAAGAAACGGTGGTGATGCCTATCGCCTGATGATGACTGGTTTTTGTTGGGGTGGACGTATTACCTGGTTGTACGCCGCACATAACCCTCAATTAAAAGCGGCCGTCGCCTGGTATGGCAAATTAGTCGGAGAAAAGTCTTTAAATTCACCACATTACCCAGTGGACGTTGCCATTAATTTGAACGCGCCGGTTTTGGGGCTATATGGTGCAGAAGATACCAGTATTCCGCTTGATACTGTGGAGACCATGCGTCATGCGCTGCGCGCCGCAAATGCCAACGCAGAAATCATTGTTTACCCGGAAGCGGGCCATGCTTTTAATGCGGACTACCGCCCGAGCTACCATGAAGAATCGGCAAAAGATGGCTGGCAACGCATGCTGACGTGGTTTGAACGCTACGATCTGAAGAAGTAAAAGAAAACGCCCCTCAAAATGAGGGGCGTAAATTTTAAGCGCTACGCAAGTTCTGCGCCGCCTTCACCATGTTTGCCAAAGCCTGGCGGGTTTCTGGCCAACCGCGGGTTATCAGGCCACAGTCCGGGTTCACCCACAAACGCTCGGACGGAACACTCTCAGCCGCTTTCTTCAGCAGAGCTTCAATCCATTCCACACTCGGCACGTTTGGCGAGTGAATGTCATACACGCCCGGCCCGATTTCGTTTGGATATTCGAACTCTTTAAACGATTCCAGCAAGTCCATATCAGAACGTGAGGTTTCGATGGTGATCACGTCTGCATCTAGTGCTGCGATGGAATCCATGATGTCGTTAAACTCGCAA
>NZ_DATERI010000080.1:0-10794 GCF_035271705.1 Buttiauxella sp. | reverse complement strand
GCCGTGCGATCCGCCCTGGTACACTTTGAAAATCGAGTCAGGCAACGTCGCCGCCGTGACTTTCCCGCAAGTTTCAAAGGGTACAATCTGATCATCATCGCCATGAATGACCAGCGTTGGGATGGTCATTTTCTTCAGGTCTTCGCGCAGGTCGGTTTCAGAAAACGCTTTTATACAATCGTAAAGCGCTTTGATTCCCCCCTGCATGCCCTGCTCGACAAAACTCTCCCTGACACCTTCCGAGATTTCCGCCCCTGGACGGTTATAGCCATAAAACGGCAGAGTCAGCTCTTTGAAAAAGTCTGCCCGGTTGGCACGCACGCCTCTTCAGGTGATGATCGCACAAGGCGCATAAGTGATACGTGCATATACCCAACAGATTTCAAGATACAGATTCGCGGTTAACAACAGCCGCTGACGCACCTGCGACTTGAAAGATGAGGGGTATATTGAGGGTAATGCAATTTTTCACCTGGCAGGTTTATTTACGGTCAGCAATTCATCAGCGGTGATTAATGAGGGTTTATTTCGATAGTTTGAACTTGCTCTCAAAACACCAATAAACATACGGTAATCCATTCCCGACAGGCCAATGTTACCAGTATCATGTTACCGGTATCAGCAATCTGGTGAATTATGCTTTAAGCCTTTTTCACATATAAATTCGGCGCAGAGGACAAATACATGACCGAAATAACAACACATCTCGGTGCAGGAACCCTGCTAGGGATCGCAGCCTGCTCAGTCGTACTCTTACTTATCCTGATCATGCGTTTCAAAGTGCATGCATTTTTAGCCTTAACCCTTGTGAGCATCGTCGTCGCCCTGGTTACCGGTGTGCCGTTCGATAAAATTGTCCCAACTATTTTAGGTGGTTTTGGTAGCACACTGGCAGGCGTTGCGCTGTTGGTTGGCCTTGGCGCAATGATTGGCCGCTTGCTTGAAATTTCCGGCGGGGCAAAAGTACTTGCCGATACGCTAGTCGGTAAATTTGGTTCACACCGTGCACCTCTTGCACTCGGCGTGGCATCGTTGATGTTCGGCTTCCCAATCTTCTTTGATGCGGGTCTGGTCGTAATGCTGCCGATTATCTTCAGTGTGGCAAAACAATTCGGCGGCTCTACGCTGAAGTATGCTCTGCCTGCTGCGGGTGCGTTTGCGGTCATGCATGCCCTGCTGCCACCACATCCAGGTCCGGTTGCTGCCAGCGAATTGCTGGGTGCAAATATCGGTCTGCTGGTGATTGTTGGCCTGGTTATCGCGATTCCAACCTGGTATCTCGGCGCGTATCTGTTTGGTCAGTACGCAGGTAAAAAATTCCATGTTCCATTGCCTTCTACTTTCCTCGGAAGCGTAGAAGTCGATACAAACAACAAGCCACCAGCATTTAGCACCGTATTAGCGATTTTGCTGCTGCCACTGGTACTGATTTTCCTCGACACAGGTCTGAACACAGCCACCGTAATCGGTTGGGTCAGCGCTGATAACATCGTGGTTCAATTCCTGCGGATGTTGGGTAAAACCCCTGTCGCACTGTTGATTACCGTATTCTTCGCACTTTCAGTCTTTAGTGGCAACCGTAGCCGCCAGCACCTGGAAAAAGTGTGTGATGGTGCCCTCGGCCCAATTTGCGGCATCATTTTGGTGACCGGTGCGGGTGGTATGTTCGGTGGCGTTCTGCGTGCAAGTGGCATTGGTAATGCACTGGCGGGTGTTTTATCCGATACCGGTATGCCGGTGATTGTTGCCGCGTTCGTTATCTCTACCGCACTGCGTGTCGCGCAAGGTTCTGCAACTGTTGCTTTGACAACGACTGCGGCGCTGATTTCCCCAATGGTTGCCGTCACACCGGGCTTGAGCCAGTTTGACCTGTGCTTCATCGTGGTGGCCATTGCAGGTGGTGCAACCGTACTGTCTCACGTGAACGACTCCGGCTTCTGGTTGGTTGGCCGTTTCCTGGAAATGGACGAGAAAACCACCCTGAAAACCTGGACTGTGATGGAAACGTTGCTCGGCACTATCGCCTTCCTGTTTGCTCTGGTAGGCAGCATTATTCTGTAAACTGCGCTGTTATTAAAATGTGACTGAAGTCGCTTTAAAGTAAACGGTAAGCTCAGTATCATCATCACAGACCAAACCCTCACTCCTTGGAGTGAGGGTTTTCTTTTGTAGGGTCCACCATCAGGCACAAGAGTGCCTGTTTTTTTACATGGAGAGAAAATATGTCCAGACCAGCCATTATCATTAATGAACTTGATGCCGAGCGTATTGACCGATTGCTGGAGCAACCACAATTTGCCAACCAGCCTGTCGCCCACGCGCTGAACGCAGAACTGGACAGAGCAGAAATGCGTAAGCCTGTAGATATGCCAAAAGACGTCGTGACCATGAACAGCCGCGTGAAATTCCGCGATCTGACCTCAAAAGAGGAGCATGTTCGCACGCTGGTGTACCCGGCAAACCTGACTGATAGCGACAACCAACTTTCGGTAATGGCGCCTGTTGGCGCGGCACTGCTGGGTTTGCGTGTTGGTGCAACGATTAACTGGACGTTACCGAACGGTAACCAAACGCATCTGGAAGTGCTGGAGCTGCAATACCAGCCGGAAGCGGCAGGCGAGTTCCATCGTTGATGATTTATCCCCCTTCTGACGGAGGGGGAAGTACTAAGCAGAATCTCTCTGCACTAACTCCCCAGAAATAATAATCTTCTGCGACGGCAACATCGGTGTCTTAATCTTATTCACAATCAGCGTTGCGGCTTGTCGCCCCGCTTCTTCACTGGATGCCGAAACATAGGTAAACCGGGGGGAAGTAAGATTAATGTGCATCATATCTTCGAACCCAATCAGTGAAACTTGTTGGGTCAAAAACACATCTTTGCCGACAGTTCGCCCAACCTGCTGAATACCATTCAGGCAGCCAATAATGGCAGACGGCGAATGGCAAAGCATGGCGGTGATTTTGCTGTTTTTTTCCAGCAATTGCCGTGTTACGCGTGCCGCAGCTTCGGTGTTGTTTTCGCAAACGGGCGCCCATTCCTCGCGGAATGGCAGATCATATTGCGCAAGTGCATTTCGATAACCCAGTAAACGTTCTTCACGCATCAGGTTGGTTGCCGAGCCGCCCAAATAGGCGATATTTCGGTGGCCACGATCAAGAAAATAGCGCGTCGCCTGATTTCCTGCCTGACGATTATCCCGTCCAATCACATCCCGTTCGCTTATCACCGTCGATTCAGAAATGATAACGGTCGGTAACCGGCATTCGGTAATTAGGGTGGGTATGGATTCTAAACGGTAGTCGGTATCAAGATAAATCACCCCCGCCACGCCTTGCTGGGTGAAAGACGTTAAACACTGTTGTAACTGATCTTCGTCATTTTGTGGATGCCCAAGAAAAACCATATAGCCTTGTTTTCCCAGATAATTAACCACACTCGCCATGACATTAACGCAAAAGGTGTCGCTGAAATCCCTGATAATCAAGCCGATGAGATTGGAGGTGTTGGAACGCAGATTGGCCGCTGCTACGTTATGAATATAGCCAAGCTGTTTAATCGCAGCATTGACCTTTTCGATAGTCGCGTCCGAGATCTTTCCTTTTTGACGCAGCACCAGTGAAACGGTGGAGACAGAGACTCCAGCCAGTTGTGCCACATC
Organism: Buttiauxella sp.; assembly: GCF_035271705.1. Lineage (GTDB taxonomy): Bacteria > Pseudomonadota > Gammaproteobacteria > Enterobacterales > Enterobacteriaceae > Buttiauxella. The sequence continues at coordinate 7,132 of NZ_DATERI010000080.1, read as the reverse complement.
AATAATATTGATCTTTTTCATCCTATTCCTTTACACCAAATGTCCTTGTTATCAATACCATAAAAGGCCCCAGTAAACATACTGGGTTTTGCTGCCCTTTCCCCTATAGCATTCAAACTGCAGGAAGGCGGCAAAAGAACTTAGCCCCAGGAACTTACTTGAGTAAGTGACTGGGGTAAGTGAATGCAGCCAACACCCCTACACCTTGAAGGATGACGGGGAAAGTTATTTGCCGATCATAGTGGACATCGTTTGGGCGATAAACTGCGCTCGGGCACCGAATATCACCTGAATACCCGAGTCACCGACAAATACCACACCGCGCGCACCGAGGCTGTTAAGACCATCTTTATCAACGTACTCGCTCTTCTCGACTTCCAGACGCAGACGCGTGATACATGAACCAACAGAGTTGATGTTCTCAGCGCCCCCCAGCAGGCTAATAATATCGCCAGCCAGTTCGCTGTCTGTTTTGTCATTTGCATTCGCGGTAACGTCTGCACGACCCGGTGTTTTGACATCAAAACGGCGAATCACATAGCGGAAAGTGAAGTAGTAAATGAACGCCATTGGCACACCGACAATAATCGCCGACAGGAAGTTAGTCTGGTATCCGTTGAATGATGGCAAAATCCCAAATGAAATGTAGTCAATCATCCCGGCTGAGAACGACTTGGCAATATGCGCATGCAGTAAATACATACACATATATGACAGGCCAGCCATAATCGCGTTGAAGACATACAAGATTGGCGCAACGAAGATAAAGGTAAACTCAACCGGTTCGGTAATGCCCGTCAGGAAACAGGTCAACGCAGCAGAGAAAAGAATACCGGCGGCAATTTTCTTATTTTTGGTGTTTGCTTCGTGATACATCGCCAGACATGCCGCTGGCAATGCAAATAGCATCAGCGGGAATTCACCTTGCATGAATTTACCGGCGTTGTGGTAGCTGTCGCTGCTGAAGGATTTCGTGCCTTCTTCGAGCATTTTGAACCAGATGGTTTGGTCACCGTGGATCACCTGCCCGGCCTGTGTGGTGTATTCACCAAATGAATACCAGAACGAAGGATACCAAATATGATGCAAGCCGAGTGGGATCAACGCACGTTCCACCAGTCCAAAGATAAAAGTCGAAAGCGCCTGATTATCACCATTCACAATAAGCGACAGCGAATCAATACCTGACTGAATGTAAGACCAGATCCACGGCAGCACCATTCCGAGCAGGAAAGATAAAAATGCGGTGGCAATGGCCACAAAGCGTTTACCTGAGAAGAACCCCAGGAATTCAGGTAACTGCATGGTGTGGAACTTGTTATAACACCACGCGGCGAGAATACCGGAAATCAGCCCGCCAAAGACGCCCATCTGCAAGGTTGGGATGCCCACCACCATGGCGTATTTCCCACCAGTCGCCGCCATTTCCGGTGTGATATTCAACACGGTGCCTATGGTCACGTTGATGATAAACACTGACACCGCCGCCGACAGCGCAGCAATCCCCGACTCCGCCGCCAAGCCAACCGCCGAACCAATGGCAAACAGCATCGGCAGGTTGTCGAAAATCACACCACCCGCGTTCATCATCAGCGGTAAATGGAATTTATCGCCAAAGGCCAGTAACAGACCCGCAGCAGGAAGCAGCGAGATTGGCAGCATTAATGCACGCCCTATCATCGACAGCTTAGATAACGATTTCGTAATGCTCGATAACAAACTCATGGACAATCCCCCGGTGTTGACGCCGCCATCGCGTTTTATAAATTTACGCGTTCTTATGGTAAGTAGAACGTTCTAGTAGAACGTTCTACTTATACTGACGAAACGAATTTTACTCGGCAACTAAAATCTGAGTTGTAGCCATACTGTTATCGAATATTTGAAGTTGCGCAGGTTTTAACCTGGTTTTAGTAGGGGGTTAGTGCACGTTCTTACGCATCACAAATATCAAAAAAGCCATCAGCAATCCGGGTAGCCAAACCCATTGCAGCTCCGACCATATTACCGCCTGTCCGCGCGGTTCGAGATAACGTGACAGCGCAAACGGTGCGACGCGAATCACCTGCCAGGGAGCGAAAAAGCGTTCGTCCGACCACGGCCATAACCAGCCAACCCCCTTGCCACCCGTGGTCACTGAGTCCAGCAGACTATGTGAAAGCAATGATACCGTCAGGAATAGCCAGACGCGGATAATCCCTGCCCTAAACCAGCGGTAACCGAACAAGCAAAGCAGCGGCAGGACAAAAGCAAATAGCAAAGAGTGCGTGAAACCGCGATGCCCAAAAGCATTGCCATACGCTACGCCAAATTTAAAAGCCAGTACATCGGCATCAGGCAGCATGGCCAGAACAATGCCGCCCAATAAAAGGCGTAGAGGGATATTTTTTTTACCCAGCCCTAATCCTAAACAAATGGGCACCGCAGCATGTGTGATGATAGTTGGCATAGAAGGCATTGTTTCGTGAGAGAAAAAAGAAGAATAGCTCAGAATTTGTCTTACGTGATTCGATTGCAGGAGGTTAACCAAGAAGGGAAACCCTCGCCCAAAAGCGAGGGTTAAGGCGGGAAGCTTATTCTTGAACCGTAATGCTCAGACTTTCAAAAACCACCGTCTGGCCTGCAACGATTTTGCAGCGCTTACGGGTTTCCACTTCGCCATCTACCTTCACCAGCCCTTCCGCAATCACCGCTTTCGCCTGTGCGCCGCTTTCACACCAGCCTTCCAGCTTCAGCAGATCGCATAATTCAACGTGTGGGTGTTTACCTAATGAGAAGGTCGCCATTTTACTCTCCATGGACATCATGATATTCCTCGCAAGCCTGCAAGGTATTCTGGATAAGAGTGGCGACGGTCATTGGGCCAACGCCACCCGGAACCGGCGTAATATACGAGGCTTTGGCGGCAGCTTCATCATAATTTACGTCGCCGACCACTTTACCACTCTCCAGACGGTTAATACCCACATCCACCACAATCGCCCCTTCCTTGATCCACTCGCCTGGAATAAAGCCAGGTTTGCCGACCGCGACAATCACCAGATCGGCGTTCTCGACGTGATGGCGCAAGTTTTTAGTGAAGCGATGGGTAACGGTAGTCGTGCAGCCAGCCAGCAGCAGTTCCATGCTCATTGGGCGGCCAACAATGTTAGACGCGCCAATCACTACGGCGTTCAGGCCGTGGGTATCAATGCCGTAACGCTCAAGCAGCGTCACGATACCGCGTGGCGTACAAGGGCGCAGACGCGGTGCACGCTGGCACAGACGGCCAACGTTGTACGGGTGAAAACCATCCACATCTTTATCCGGGTCGATACGTTCCAAAACTTTCACGTTGTCGATGCCCGCAGGTAGCGGCAGTTGCACCAGGATACCGTCGATTTCGTTATCTGCGTTGAGCGTATCAATCAGCTCCAGCAGCTCTGCTTCCGTGGTGGTGTCAGGCAAATCGTACGAGCGAGAAATAAAACCCACTTCTTCACATGCTTTACGTTTACTCCCGACATAAATCTGCGATGCAGGGTTTTCGCCAACCAGCACAACTGCAAGTCCTGGAGCACGTTTTCCAGCGGCAATACGGGCTTTCACTTTTTCTGCAACTTCAAGCCGTACCTGCTGCGCAATCGTTTTACCGTCAATAATCTTTGCTGCCATCAGTCAGATGATTCCGTCTGTAATAAAAAAGGGAGGGGAATGTTTCTATTTTGTCAGAAGCGCGGCTCGCTGTCAGGCATTGTTGAGACTTTATGCTTAATTGTCGCGCAGGTAGTTGAAAAGCCATTGACTAGAAAGGTACTGACCGTATAATCCGAGCGTCCCGAAAACGTGGTACGATACAAAACAGCACTTTCAGTGCGCCCTTAGCTCAGTTGGATAGAGCAACGGCCTTCTAAGCCGTAGGTCACAGGTTCGAGCCCTGTAGGGCGTACCATTTAAATCAATGAGTTACGCAAAACCCCTCACTAAAAACCACGCACCCAAAAATTTCATCTAACGGCTAGTGTAAGTAAAATTTCTCAACGCCAATCAACATTAGCGTGGCTTAGTCAACATGCCCGGAAAGTACCAAGCTATGACGCCATCTTAATGCGACAGAACCGCCGGCAGTGTAAGGAGCAATGCGCCTGTTAGGTGCGACTGGTAACAGATCATTATAGGCGCATATGAAAAACCTCCGGCTATGCCGGAGGATACTTATTTTACAAAAGATATAAAAAACCTCGCACTATATCCCCATAATTTATTAATTCTTTTTCCCATGGTGTTTCTGGTATTCATTACACGATGAAATTAATTTTGTTGCAGAATCCTGCAACTGCTTCAGCATTAAATCATCGTAATCAACAAAAAATCGAGTTGTTTCTGTCTGTGTTTTCAAGTCTCCAATATTAGATATTTCAGCTTTTAACTGATCCTTGGCTTTATCAATATCTGTATTGGCAGTGTTTACAATCGTAGTCAGCGATTCAAAAAAATCTTTGACAGACTTTAATTTATTTCTCAACTCTGGGATTAGTTTCCCCTCAACAACCCCGGTAGCTATTGAGTAGGCAATGATTAAACCAAAAGGCCCTCCGGCAATACCAGCAGCAGCTCCCGCATATGCTTCTTTTCTGATTTTATCTACTTGCCCTTGAAAGTAATCACTTTTTTCATTAAAATCATTAGCTAACTGGCTATCCAGTGCTAATAATTTTCCAGATGCTGAGTTGAAACTTTGAGAACTAGCATGAAGTGCTTCTTGTGCTTTTCCGAGTTTAGCAACCCCATCATCTAGCACTTTTATTAATATTGCCTTTTGTGCTGACGCTTTTTTTTCATCATATTGATTAAACAATGAAAGATAGGCTTCCAATAATTGTGTTGTCACTCCACACCATTCATAAACTACTTGTGTCGCCTCGAAGTATTTATCTTGGCTATTCATCAGAAGTGTTTTAATTTCGCCAACTAATGTGGATGCCGCTTGAGAGTAATCTTCTTTAAAACGGCTTAATTCTTTCACTGTATCGTTAAATGTATTCCAAGGTATAATCTGATCGAGTACCTTGTTGTAGAGATCTAAAGCTTTATCTGCTGTATCTATTACTGTTTTTGCTGTTTCAACTGGGTTAGTCATAATGTTTCCTTTAATTGTAAATAGGATATATATCAATTAAGTGTCACTAATATCGATGGACGCAATGCATTACCAATACTTGTAAAATAAAAAATTTCCACACAATAATATATTCAGACTAAGAGCCTATCCCAATAGGATTTTATTCCAGACAATAATCCCGCAAGCCAGATGCAGCATAGCCTCATTATTATCGGCTTTCTTTTCCCAACGCGTAAGCACCCGACGAAAGCGCTTCATCCAGCTGTAAGTTTTTTCTACAACCCAACGGTGCGCTTTGATGTGAGGCTCGTGTTCTTACTGGCATCAGATTCTTCCTTCCTCGACTGGATATAAGATTCAGAGCGCCGACTCTTCAGATAGCGCTCCTGGCTCTCCAGCCAACACTTATCCTGGCATAACCTGAGTTTTCTGCCAGGTTTGCCCGTCTGAAGGCCATCAAGGTATCGGCAACTAACTTGATATCGTGGGTATTGGCGGTTCTGTCGCATTAAGATGGCGTCAGGCAACATGTTGTTTTTTTGTGATGTTGCCTGACCATGTCTCTGTTCCGAAAAGCCTTCAGTCGCCTGGGTTATCCGCCTCGTATCGTTGCTGGATAAGGCGTTTCGTCTGCGTAAACGCACAGTGGGTCGTCGATGGCGCATGGACGAAACTTACATAAAAATCAAAAGACAATGGAAATATCTGTACCGTGCAGTAGATACAGCGGGCCAGACTATTGATTTCCTGCTAACGACTAAACGGGATGCTGCGGCAGCACTAGGTTTTTTCCGCAAGGCTATTGGCCAGCACGGCGAACCAGAGGTCGTAACCATCGATAAAAGTGGCGCCAACACAGCGGCTCTGGTCACACTCAATGCCGCTAAACCTGATGAAGAGACGATCACCGTCAGGCAGAGTCAATACCGGAACAACCTTGTGGACAGGATCACCGAAACGTTAAGCGACGGAGCGTTTATTATCACCACCATAGATGCGCTTCACGTAAATTGAATTTTGCAAGGTAAAACTGAAAGAGTTTATTAGGGTCTTCTGAAGTGTTAACCATGATGTGACTGTGAATTAATGCGGAGTTTCCAGCTTCATTTTTCCAGACCAGCAAAACCACATCGCTGTAAGAGTCTGTGAGTAATGACATAGAGACTTCAATAAAATACTGATTATTGCGGGTACTGCCTGAGATTATAAAATCTTCAATCAGCATTTTGTTTAACCTGTGTTAAAGGGGCTTCCTTGCCCGTTTAGTTATTGCCAGCCTATAGAAGCGCCTACGCCCGCTCCGAAGTTACTTTCTGTATCAGCGGAAACATTCAGCTTAACGATGGTGTTACTTGTGGCGTGGAATGAAGCCCCCACTGAAACAGCTGATTCACTGTTGTAAGTACCAGCACCAGCGCCTAAAGCGAATTGTTGGGACTCTGTAACTTGTGGGATTGAAGCCATGGCAAAGGCTGCACTGATACCAGCAGAAGCGCGCTTATCGTTATCCTTGATTGTCTTGTCCTGCTGGTTCTGGCGCTTCTCTAAAGAGTCGAGGTGCTGAGTATTGCTGACAATAGCCTGCTGATTGTTCTCAATAGCAGCTCGGTTAACCTGTGTGTGATAACTGTTCAGGTCGATATCTTGACGCTGTGCATAGGCGGCTTGCTTCTGCTGATAATCAGCACGTTTCCGCGCTACCTGTTCAGCTTTCAGTTCCTTCTTACTTGCACCTGTTAAAAGGGTGACGGTAGCAGGGGTAGACGTTGCGGTTACGTGCTGGCTTGCTGTGCGCTGCTGGTTTGCCAGAGTCTTAGACAGACCATCAATCTGTTTCTGTTGGTCTACGTCATTAGCGGTCTGTGCAGCTTGACCCGCGTCAGGGCTAACGTGCTGGTTTGCTGTGCGCTGCTGGTTTGCCAGAGTCTTAGACAGACCATCAATCTGTTGCTGTTGGTCTACGTCATTAGCGGTCTGTGCAGCTTGACCCGCGTCAGGGCTAACGTGCTGGTTTGCTGTGCGCTGCTGGTT
>NZ_DATERI010000079.1:0-61209 GCF_035271705.1 Buttiauxella sp. | reverse complement strand
AACCGCATTGCGGGGCGTTAGCTCAGTTGGTAGAGCAGTTGACTTTTAATCAATTGGTCGCAGGTTCGAATCCTGCACGCCCCACCACTCTTTGAGTGAAAGTATTTTTGATATAAGCAGTAACCGCACCGCGGGGCGTTAGCTCAGTTGGTAGAGCAGTTGACTTTTAATCAATTGGTCGCAGGTTCGAATCCTGCACGCCCCACCAATAATGTAGAAAGGCGCCCTAAAGGCGCCTTTTTGCTATCTGTAGTTTGTGCACGCAGTTGTTTGGCACGGAGTGAACCTGATGCTGACTGCGGGCCCCACCAAATTTATACTCAGGCACAACCTTAGTTGTATCTGACGCTAAATTCCTCACGACAATCCAGCCATAATTCGTTATCTTGTTTAGCATATAAAACAATCTTAGCCGTTTCTGGTCGTGATTAGCCAGAATAGGGCTGATTTAGTTAAGTCAGGAAAACGAGAAAGCACTATGAGCGTAATGTTTGATCCAGAAACAGCAATTTACCCATTCCCACCTAAACCACTGCCTTTGAGCGCGGATGAAAAGCAATTCTACCGCGAGAAAATCAAACGTCTGCTGAAAGAGCGGAACGCTGTGATGGTGGCTCACTACTATACCGACCCTGAAATCCAGGCTCTGGCTGAAGAGACGGGGGGCTGCATCTCTGATTCCCTGGAGATGGCTCGCTTTGGGGCAAATCATCCCGCAACCACACTGTTGGTGGCAGGGGTTCGCTTCATGGGTGAAACCGCAAAAATCCTGAGCCCGGAAAAAACCATTCTGATGCCCACTCTGAACGCAGAATGTTCTTTAGATCTCGGTTGCCCAATCGAAGAATTTAACGCCTTCTGCGATCAACATCCTGATCGTACAGTGGTGGTCTATGCTAATACTTCCGCAGCGGTAAAAGCGCGTGCCGATTGGGTCGTGACATCAAGTATTGCGGTTGAATTAATTGAACATCTCGACAGTCTTGGCGAGAAGATCATTTGGGCACCTGATAAACATCTTGGAAGTTATGTACAAAAGCAAACTGGCGCAGACGTGTTGTGCTGGAAGGGCGCATGTATTGTGCATGACGAGTTTAAAACTCAGGCATTAACGCGCATGAAAGCGCTCTATCCGGATGCCGCAATTCTGGTACACCCTGAATCGCCGCAAGCGGTGGTGGATTTGGCAGATGCTGTCGGTTCTACCAGCCAGCTTATTGCAGCCGCTCAGGCATTACCAAATAAGCAGCTTATCGTGGCGACCGACCGCGGTATTTTCTACAAAATGCAGCAGGCGTGTCCGGATAAAGAGTTGTTTGAAGCTCCTACCGCAGGCGAGGGGGCGACCTGTCGTACCTGTGCCCATTGTCCGTGGATGGCGATGAACGGCCTTAAAGCCATCGCTGAGGGACTGGAACACGGTGGTGCGGAACATGAGATTCATGTTGATGCTGCGTTGCGTGAGGGCGCGCTGGTGCCTTTAAATCGAATGCTCGACTTTGCTGCCCAATTACGCCGCAATATTAAAGGTAACGCGTAAGGATTTTATCCCCGTTTTTGGGGAATACCTTCAGGAGGCGAATATGGATTTTTTAAGCACGCAGAACATTTTGGTCCACATTCCCATCGGGACTGGCGGGTATGATTTATCGTGGATTGAAGCGATTGGTACCCTGGCAGGTTTGCTATGTATCTGGTTGGCGAGTTTAGAAAAAATCAGCAATTACGCATTCGGTTTAATTAACGTCACGCTGTTTGCGATTATTTTCTTCCAAATCCAACTCTACGCGAGCCTATTGCTGCAGCTGTTTTTCTTTGCGGCCAATATTTACGGTTGGTATGCATGGTCAAGGCAGACGAGCGATAATCAGGCTGCTCTCTCTATTCGCTGGTTACCCTTGCCCAAAGCATTCGCCTGGGTTGCCGTCTGTGTGGGGGCAATTGGGTTGATGACGGTGTTTATTGATCCGGTCTTTGCTTTCCTGACCCGAACGGCCGTTTCCGTGATGCAAGCACTTGGCCTGAATGTGACGATGCCGGAACTTCAGCCCGATGCGTTCCCGTTCTGGGACTCCTGCATGATGGTGCTGTCGATTGTGGCGATGATTCTGATGACTCGCAAATACGTCGAAAACTGGCTGCTGTGGGTGATTATTAACATTATCAGCGTGGTTATCTTTGCCTTGCAGGGTGTCTACGCAATGTCACTCGAATATCTGATCTTGACGTTTATTGCGCTTAACGGTAGCCGCATGTGGATCAACAGTGCGCGAGAACGCGGCTCACGCGCCTTGTCTTAAATTAGTGGTGGTGATGATGGGCATGGCTGTGATGGTCATGCTCATTTAAATCACAGTCCTGACCGTGGCAAATCTGATACTCCATTTGTACCGTCGCATGTTCAATCTGATATTCATCTTTTAGAAAATGGTGGATGCGTTCCAGCAGAGCGTCGTGATCGTGCGGTGGAACCACCTGAACATGCAGTGTCATTAGCGGTTTCTCACCAACCAGCCAGATATGCACGTGGTGAACGTTGCGGACCTCAGGAATTGTTCTGACTAACTTGCGTTGCAGTAAGGGAATATCAATGGCGTTGGGCGCGCCCTCAAGCAGTTCATTAACGCTCTCTTTGAGTAAATTCCACGCGCTGCGCAGTACCAGGCATGAAACCAGAATTGAGAGAATAGGGTCAATTGGCGTCCAGTTGGTCCATAAAATAATCATCGCTGCGGCGATGGCACCGACCGAACCTAATAAATCCCCCAACACATGCAGAGCCGCAGCACGCACGTTGATATTTTTCTCTTCATTTCCGCGATGCAAAATCCAGAACGAAAAAAGATTCGCCAGTAACCCTGCAAAAGCAATGATCAGCATCGTCCAACCGGCGATGGGCTGTGGGTGATAAAAACGCACTATCGCTTCCCAAACGATCAAAATCGTAATCACCACCAGGGCAATCGCATTGACAAATGCGGCAAGCGTGGTCAGCCTCATCCAGCCGAAGGTATGACGGGCATTCGGTGGACGACGGGCAAATTGCACTGCCATTAACGCGACCAGCAACGCTGCCGCATCAGTTAGCATATGTCCCGCATCAGCAAGCAAGGCAAGCGACCCCGACATCACACCACCGATGACTTCAGCCACCATAAATAGCGCTGTGATGGTAAACGCCCAAAACAGACGTTTGGAGTTAGAATTACCTGAGGAATGTTGATGTGTGTGCGCCATGGATTCTCTGTATCTGATAAGCAATAATGCGCTAATTATAACCACTAAAGTTGATTAACTTATTGAATAAAACTCATAAAAAAGGAGAGCCTAAGCTCCCCTGGGTTTTTACCGGGCCGATTTTACTGTGAAGTTCCGTCCACTTTCTTGTTCACATCATCGCCGCTACCGGTTTCAACCTTTTGGTTAGTATCTGGGCATTTACCGTCTTTACACATCGAGTTTTTATGAATTTCATCTTTGGTCATGCTCTCGCTGGTCAACCCGCTATTAATGGTTGAGTCATTTGGATGGAGCATGGTGCCGCCGTTGTTGATATTGCTGTTATCAAGGCCTTTGGGCGCGATGTTTTGATTCGCGTCAGGGGCGACCTGGCCTGCTTCAGCGCTGGCATTAGCCTGGCCATTATTCATACCACTTGTTGTATCGGCAGCCAACGCTGCACCGCTGGCAAGGGTAAGGGTTGCTGTCAGGAAAAGAGTGGTTAATTTAGTCATCATGATGCTCCTGTTATGGTCGTTATTGCTGGATAACTTCTTCCAACAGTGCACGGGTTTGATCCTGATTAAATTATTTATATCGGTGATACCTACCAACCTTGAGAATCTAATCAGAATACAATTTTGCTAAATTGCTACTTTTTGGTGTTAACAATTAAAAATTGTAGTGGGAAACCGAGTTTTTACCATTTATTGACCGCTTTTAGGCCATTTCCAGGAATATTCCGCCTGAAGTGTAAAAGCCCGTTTACACTTCAGGCTTGAAGCGATAGATTGAAGGGATTGCAACTAAGCTAAATCTAAAGGCCATTCCCGGAAATCTCATGAATTATCAGAACGACGACTTACGTATCAAAGAAATTAACGAACTTTTGCCTCCAGTAGCGCTGTTCGAAAAATTCCCTGCCACTGAAAAAGCAGCCGCAACGGTATCTGGCGCTCGCAAAGCGATTCATAAAATTCTGAAAGGAAATGATGATCGCCTGCTGGTTGTCATCGGCCCTTGCTCAATTCACGACATTAAATCGGCAAAAGAGTATGGCGCCCGCTTACTGACACTGCGTGAAGAACTGCAAGGCGAGCTGGAAATCGTGATGCGTGTTTACTTCGAAAAGCCACGCACTACAGTAGGCTGGAAAGGCCTCATCAACGATCCGCAAATGGATAACAGCTTCCAAATCAACGATGGCCTGCGTATTGCTCGTAAGTTGTTGGTCGATATCAATGACTCCGGTCTGCCTGCTGCGGGTGAGTTCTTAGATATGATTACCCCGCAGTATCTGGCGGACTTGATGAGCTGGGGTGCCATTGGTGCACGTACTACAGAATCTCAGGTTCACCGTGAACTGGCATCAGGCTTGTCATGTCCAGTTGGCTTCAAAAATGGCACAGATGGCACAATGAAAGTGGCGATTGACGCCATCAACGCCGCTGGCGCACCACACAGCTTCCTGTCGGTGACGAAATGGGGTCATTCTGCCATTGTGACGACCAGCGGGAATGGCGACTGCCATATCATACTGCGTGGCGGTAAAGAGCCAAACTACAGTGCGGCACACGTCGCTCAGGTTAAAGCGGATTTGGTGAAGGCTGGCTTGCCTGCACAGGTGATGATTGATTTCAGCCATGCCAACAGCAGCAAGCAGTTTAAGAAACAAATGGAAGTTGGTGCCGATGTTTGCCAGCAAATCGCTGGTGGCGATAAAGCCATTACTGGTGTGATGATCGAAAGTCATCTTGTTGAAGGCAATCAGAACCTGGAAAGCGGCGAACCGTTGGTTTACGGCAAGAGCGTGACCGATGCATGTATCGGCTGGGAAGATACTGAAATTGTGTTGCGCCAGCTAGCGGATGCCGTGAAAACTCGTCGCGGCTAAGCATCATTGATAAACAGGCGCTGCCAGTGATTTTCTGGCAGCACCTGACAATCTAATGACACCTTTCTATTCATACGTTAGCGAAAACGTCCCGGTCGCTTTAAACTCCCCAGCCGAAACCGCAACACCACTCTCTCCAGTCGCCACTAATTGCGCCTGATACTCAAAGGTTCTCGAGCCTGGCATTGTGCCTGGAGTATCGACATACTGGGAATTACTGTTATTTGCCAGAAGTTGGCTCTCATTCGGCGCCGTAATATAAACACCTACACCTCTCGCTTTAAGCGATGCAGATGAATTATTACCCAACAAACCATTGTAAGCGGAGTGTGTGGTCAGTTTTGTGGTAAACCGCGTGACGTTGGAACACTGCGAGGCGGTGAGTGTGAAAGGGACTATCTCTGTTTTGTGATTTGTTATATCTGCTACATCATAATCCTTCAAATTTACATTGCCAGATCCTACTGAAGAAATTAGAGAGGTACATGTCGGTACCACAATCGGGACATCCATACTAACCATAGTAATATCTGCTGCGTGGTGTTGTTCTCCACCTACCCGCAAATAACCGATATAACCAGTTTGTTTGAGTTTAATGCTTGAAATTCCTGTGGGAACCCCATTATAGGATGGCATCTGGTAAAGAATAATAGAAATGCGCCATTTTGAATCATCAAGTTGATCAAAACTCCCACCAGCCCAACTTAATTCTCTGGAATCAGCCGATATAGCCCCCCCAGGATGCGACCCTCCGGTTGTTTCTGCCTGCAAAGAATAAACAATACCCGGTATATTGGTTTCGAATAGACCTTTATTAGAGTATGAACCTACCGTGGCAAAATTACTGGAACGTTTTGTATAGATGTCATTTCCATCATTTCCTCGACCACAGCGTGAATAAATATTCTGATCATAATCCCAACGATATAACTCTACTGTGCTGGCGACTTTGGCGCGAAAACTAATAGGCGTTGTGTTGCTTACGCTAATCATAGGGTCCAACGAACCCTCAAGTTCACAGTCTTTTGCTATACTTATGTTTGAATAAAAAATCAAAATTATCACGCTCAGAATTATAGGTGTGGTTACTGAACATTTTAAGTAATTAATCATAGACTACGCTCACTAAAACATTTGAGGTCACTCTTCCTGCTGACGCTGGACCTGTGTTTTGATAACGTGCATAAAATGTATAATTCGTTAAATATTGTGAAGAGGTCTTATCTTCCACGTTATAGATTACGTCTGATGAACCATCTGGGTTTAAAACATTTTTATTAGTAGTATCAGAAAAGATTACTACGCCAACATTATTTGCCCCGCCACTGGCTTCATTAATAAATACTTGCCTTGATTCGGGAGGGAAGGTGCCTGACTGTGGCCTAAATTTAAAATGCAGGCGATTGGCATTACCTTTACTCCAGTCTTCACAATCATCGACCTTGATATTAAAAGGCGTTCCACCTGCGGTATCGGTCGGCATCAGTGGTGATGGAGGGTTACCGCGAGCGTTAAAATAACCTGTACTTACAATAGGCATATTGATGTTTCCATTATTATCAACCGATATATAACAGGTGTTGTTAATGATATTAGCTGTTAGATTAACATCCATATCAGCATTGCAGAGTGAAGAAAATAGCCCTGACAATAAAAAGCTTAATAAGTATGCAGCCCTTGATCTGCAATGCTGAGAAAAAAGCATATTGAAGTCCTATCGATACGTGATAACGAATGTCACTGGGGCCTGAAATGTTCCAGCCGTGATATCGCTTGCTGTTTGTCCATTAGCAACGACCATTCTTGCACTCATACTGACATCTTTAGTTCCACCTGAAATCGAAATATCTTGCGCGGTGGTTCGAGTATTACAGCTAAATTCTGTGCCAGAATCCGGTTGTCCATTCCAGATTTCCACTGCGGCACCTGTAGATGTACCTCCCGCATTCGGATAGGAAGTGCCATTTGCGTTAGCCCCTGAGCAACTTCCAGCAATCTGTGTAGTGACCAGTGCTCCATGTACACCAGAGCATTCGCTGAAGGATAATTGGAAATTCTCCTGACGGGTTTTACGTTCCAAATCAGATTTAAATACATCACCAAAACTAATAGTCGATGTAGTGGCTCCGGTATTGTCTTTAATCCGGGCGTTACACGTACCCGCTTCTATAGTGGACGTCAGTGTCGCGGTCAGGCTCGGTGTACCTTCAATGGCAAAAACAGCCAGGGACATCGGAAGCATTAATAGTGCTAAGCTCAGAAGCAGTGACTTATTTGATTGTTTGTTCATTATTATTCTCTTATCCTTGAGTTATTAATCATAAGTAAAGTTAAATGTTGCTACTGCGCTGAAATCACCGGGAGTCGTTTTATCGCCGCCATATGTTGGTACTAATTGTGCAACCAAATCGACTTTCTTTTTATTTTTAATCTCGTCATTGGTCCACACTATCCGATGTGGATCGTCTGTTGCATTGATGGTAAATGCGTCACCTCCACTGCTACGGGAAAGGGTAACCCCAACATATGTAGATGCCCCTGTTCCTGTTAAACCATTTGTTATTGCTTTATCATTATAATTGGATTGCGTTCCGCTAACGGTTGTTTTCAGTGTGCTAATACTGGATGGGCAGGTGATAATATCCAGAGAAAAAGGAGCGCTTACACTAGCATCTTCAGAAATAATTTTATCCAATGAAGTTTTCCCCCCACTTCCACCAATGGGGATGGTATTGTTTTTTCCATCACCAGTACCTCCCGTTATCCGCATATCACAGGTAGTCTCACGAATTGTTGCAGTGAAATTAACGTCTATATTCTGTGCGTATAATGATGATGTGCTGACGCAAGATAATATGAATATCAGTATGAATTTTTTGTCTATTTCTCTCATAATAAAATCCTGATTTATTCTCCAGTAATGGTTTCATTGTTATGCCCGTTATCCTTTAGGTGAAAGGTGTATTGGCTACGCTCATTCATCTGTTGACTAAACTCATTGGGACTCGTTATCTTTCTGTTTCCCAGCAACGTTAAACTCATTGGGTATAATTTTACATTCCTGGTTTTTTAAAAATATTGATTTGCCAATTGTTTGCGGTTGTGGCGGGATCAGGTAATTAACCTGGCATTGTTCATCTGAAGCACGCCCCCATCTCACGTTTAATACTCCTGTTTGATCTATACCCCGTACCCAAGCACGTCCAGCTTGTCCGACACTTCCTACCAGGTTATTTTTACTGTCATACACATCAGCGCCAAGAGGGATGAACCCTTTATCAGAACGTATTAATTCCAGTAAAACTGAACGCCCCTCATCGGTTGCAAAGTTCACAAGTACAACTGCACCATCACGTGGAATGGTTGTGGTACTGGTATTTTCCATTTCAATATCATTTTCAAGTGTATCAATATTCAAACCAACGCTGTTTTCCTGATAAGGCGAAAGCCATGGCATAACGGCATAACCATTGGCATCAATTTTCCCTTCACCGCTATTCATTTTCGCTCCCGCTGCACCTTTAGCATTAACCAGTGCAACCGTGCTGTTGACACCCAAATTACCAGGAGTCAGTGTTATGCCGCCGCTATGCAGGATCATGCCACCGCTATTACCTAAAGAATATTGTTGGCCATTATCGCCATTCACCGATGCGGAGCCGCTAAACGGACCCCATGGACTATTGTAGGTACCATAACCCCCAATTTGCTGAAGGTTTCCTGAGTCGGACTGTGACAGCGAAGCATTCACACTATAACTGAAACGATTATCTGCAGTATTGCCACCAACCGAGATATCTGTCTGGTTATTCCCCTTGAAATCTGTACTTGCCGACGTGTTAAGCGTGTTGAAACCACCCTGCAGAGTATCGTGTCCTAAAAGCCTGTTCAAAGGGATGCTTAAGCTAATATAAGCTCTATCGTCTTCTTCTCCCCATTCGTTATAGGCTCGTTGTAATGAAATGTTGTAACTGACCCAACTAAATGAGTTGCTGTAGCCTAACGAATATTGTGATGTTGTTTTGTTGCTGCCCCAATAATCTTGCCAGCTGCCTGTCAGATAGACGGAACCATAATCACTATCCCCGTTTCGTAACGGCTGGTTAATATTTATCTGGATCTCATTTTTTTCGCGCTCAAAATCTTGCTTAGAATGTTCAGTGTCTCCATCCTCGGATTCACTCATATCATTTCTCAGCAACGCAGCATCCTGGAGACTAAAGTAGTTTTCGGTTGAGAAGCGGTAAGCCGCGACGTTCAGTGAAGTGTCGGTAATTTCAAGTAATTTGCTATATGTCAGGCGAAAACTTTGCCCTTCTAGCGCACCTTCATCATCAAATTCAGCATGTGAATGAGTAACATCAAAAGCAAATGCCCCGGCAGAGGTATTTACCGCGATACCGAGTAAAGCCGCGTAATAATCAGTATCTGTATATTCAAACCCTGAATACCCCGTGAAAATATTATTCAGGCCGTAATATCCCGTAGCGGTAACAACACGCGTTTTTTCACTCCCGGTATCCTCATTGAGTTCACCAATGCCGAGATCCCAGCGAGCATCGCCGGGGCGTAACAATTGCGCAACTGATGAAAATGGCACTGAAAAGTAACTTTTACTTCCATCGGACTCTTCAACCGTGACTTCTAAATCGGTGCCGTATCCTGTCGGGTTTAAGTCCGTAATGGCGAATGGTCCAGGGGGAACGGTATTTTCATAAATAACATTCTCATTCTGACGAATGGTCACCTTCGCGTTACTGTTCGCCACACCGCGTACTATTGGGGCATAACCGTTAGTCGAGCCAGGTTTCATTCGATCGTCGCTGTATAAACGAACGCCACGCAGGCTTATCGAATCAAACGTATCACCGTTGGTGTAAGTGTCCCCGATGACAAACTGCGACTTTAGTGACGGAATATCACGCTGCAAGAAAAGGTCCTGATGATCGTAGTCTCCACTTTCATCATCCGACCAGTGCGCAGAACCACGGGAGCGAAACCGCCAGGCACCCAGGTTGATACCATAGTTCAGGCCCGCATACAGACTTTGAGACGAATCACCATTATTAGTTGAACTGTAGGCGTTGAGATCCCAGGAAAACATGGCCGCATTAATACCGCTATCCCACAGGCTAGGATCGACATAATCGCGTGGCAGTTTGGATAGATAAATTTGTGGCAATGTAATATTCAGACGCTGATCGGTACTGTCAAAACTGAGCTGTGCACCCGGATAAAGTGTATTCAAGTCATAACAGATTGATTCATCATCCAGATTGGTCGCAATGCTGTTGCTCTCACTATCCTCAAGTTTCAACTGCTTCAATAACTTGTACGTTATACAAGGTGACGCTATTTCAGTACCGGTATCCTTAAAAAGGAGGTTGCCGCTAAATTCTGCTCGATCGTTAATGTAGACAGTAACACTGTAAACTCCGGGTAAAACGGGGTTGCCTTTAGTAAAACGATCGACATCTATTTTCCCGCCGCTGCCCGTATGGAACAAAAATTGATCGTTAAACGTCACGACTTCAGGCGCCGGAGCCACCTTTTTTTCTTCTGCGCTGACATATATCGGCAGCAGCACGCAGCTAAGCAGAAGTAACTGGGAACGGTTTGCAGGCACTTTCACGGTGATGAAATTCCATTTCAGAATAAAAGATGCGAAGTTGTGGCGTTTTAAAGCTGAATTTCGTTCTTTATCGATCCGCCAAAATCATTAATAACGTCATATTCAATCTTTGCGCCCGTAGGCATCGAGCTTAAGCCTTGCACCTTAAAGGACTGATTTTCACCGGGTTTTAGCATTGCTGTTTCAATAGCGTATTTACTCTTCCCATTCAGAAGGGAAGCACTGCTAAAGGAAACATGGAACAGCGAAGGATTATTGACCTCAACATAAACGTTTTTGCCGTCCGCTTTTGCTTTCCAGGTAAGCGTTTTCGCCGCATCGGCAGGATTGCCTTTTAAACCTTCAGGGCGATAAAACAGCTTGATGCGTGTGCGAAAAGCCAATTGAAGGAGATTTTGATCGGCAGCGTTATTGGCTTTTGGCGGTATCTCCAGGACGTTAAACCAAAATATGCTCTCTTTATTTTGCGGGAGCGCATTACCTAAATAGGTGACCTTGATGGTCTGGCCTTTAGACGGTTCAATACGTGAAACGGGCGGTGTGACTAAAAATGGGATGTTTAGCTCTTGTGGATTAACATTCTCACGGCCATCGTCAAGCCATGACTGAACTAATAAGGGTTTTTCTCCACGGTTTTCAAGTTTTATGGTGACGTTTTGTTGTTCTGAAGGATAAATTACACGTGTACCTGAAATAACGATGTCGGCATGACTCATTGAGGACATCAGCAAGCCACTGAGTAAACCTAAAATAGGCATGAATGTTTTTTTAGTAAGCATACTTTTACTCATCAGGTTCTCGAGGTTGTTTTAGGCGAAAATGGCGAATGCAGAGACGCCATTTTTAGACAACTCATGGAAATACAGCATGCCGTTTTCGACATGCTGCTAACAATTAATACTATGAAAAATTACTCGTAAGCTAGAGTAAAGGTTGCATTGGTATTAACTTTACCTGCAATAATAGGATTGCTGGTGGCATTCATATCCGCACTTGGAACATATTTTGCTTTATATGCAAATACACCACCGTTGGTTTCACTCAGATCTAATTCCTGGGAAGCATCTGCAGGATCGCCAATTTTCACTTGGTTGGTTGAACCATTACCGTTATTAAACAGGGCGATGTTAACGTTTTCGGCTGCACCAGAAACCGTTGCATCTGGTTTCAAAGTACCGGTAGAAAGTTCAGCAAACTGTTGAGAAGTAAATGAAATTTTTGCCGCAGTCAGCGTTTCTTCACATTCTGATAACTTCAGTTCAAACTCTTTGCTTGCAGCGGTGCCATCTAATACTGCTGCTTTTGTTACAATGGGCATAGAAATAGTCACGTTGTGAGCATCCAAACCGTTATTAGTGGTGACTTTACAGGTTGTATCTGTCACTGCGCCGTCAAACGTCACTAAGCCCAGATCGGTTGCTGCTTGGGTAGAAAAAGCACTCATTGCCAGCAATACAACAGAAATATTAAATTTCATTTTAAGCATCCCTCTAAAATTATTTTTCATTGAATCATAGCCCTGGCTATATACCTCGAGGCTCATGCCTCTGATAAATATATTAAAGCCAAAGAAATTATAATGGATATGTGATGTTATTAAACTTAATCACTCATTAAGATAATTAAAGTGGTTCCTACAGTTATCTTAATTATGATATTTGCGGCATCAATGATTAGAAATAAAGTTATATAAAATATAAGGTCATGGCGCTCAAGCGTGAATGCAATAAACTCTCCGTTTTTCAGGATCTGCCATGACAGTCACAATTGAAGTTTATTACTGGTACTGCTAACAGACTGAACCCATTCGTAAACATGGGACGGGAAAAGCAGGGTTTTATTACCACGGATGACTGGGGAAGCTATGCACGTGAAGTCCCGTCAGAAATCCACCTGGTGGGAAAGATATTTACGCAGCGAATAGAGATTTACACATACCCATTAAGCGTCTGGCACGTAGCATAATATGCTATTCACGTTTAGTGAAATTTGATGAGAAGGTTATTGGCACTTATATCAAAAGGCATCATGACAACGTGTCTGCGTCATCACCAAATATAAGGCAGGAATCAGATGAACTAATTCCTGCCTTATTGTGTATGTATTGCTTCTATTTTGCAGCTACGGGTACTGTAACAGAGTTTATTACTTCGCTTTACCCTGGTTTGCTACCGCTGCGGCTTTTGCTGCGATTTCATCAGCATTGCCCAGATAGTAGCGCTTCAGCGGTTTGAAGTTCTCGTCAAACTCATACACCAACGGTACGCCAGTTGGGATATTCAGCTCAAGAATTTCGTCTTCGCCCAGGTTATCAAGGAATTTAACCAGTGCACGCAGGGAGTTACCGTGAGCCGCAACAATGACGCGCTCGCCGCTTTTCATGCGTGGCAGAATGGTTTCGTTCCAGTAAGGGATAACGCGATCAATAGTCAGCGCCAGGCTTTCAGTGACCGGCAGCTCTTTATCGGTCAGGCTTGCATAACGCGGGTCATGGCCCGGGAAACGTTCGTCATCACGAGTCAGTTCTGGAGGGGTTATTGCAAAGCCACGACGCCATTGTTTAACTTGCTCATCACCGTATTTTTCTGCGGTTTCAGCTTTGTTCAGACCCTGCAATGCACCGTAGTGACGCTCATTCAGTTTCCAGGATTTTTCAACCGGCAGCCAGGCCTGGTCCAGTTCATCGAGGATGTTCCACAGGGTATGAATGGCACGTTTCAGCACAGAAGTGTAAGCAAAGTCGAAGGAGTAGCCTTCGTCTTTCAGCAATTTACCTGCAGCTTTCGCTTCAGTTTCACCTTTCTCAGACAGATCAACGTCATACCAACCAGTGAAGCGGTTTTCGTTGTTCCACTGGCTTTCACCGTGACGAACCAGAACCAGCTTAGTAACAGCCATAGTT
Organism: Buttiauxella sp.; assembly: GCF_035271705.1. Lineage (GTDB taxonomy): Bacteria > Pseudomonadota > Gammaproteobacteria > Enterobacterales > Enterobacteriaceae > Buttiauxella. The sequence goes on along the minus strand of NZ_DATERI010000079.1, from coordinate 47,562 downwards.
TACTCCTTAATAAGCCTGCGATTAATGATAACGATTATCATTATATTGCCGTAAAGGGACGAGCGGCAATGGTAATCGTTTAACATAGCGAAAAAGAGTGTTTAGTGTAAGGTGGATGTGAACGGTTGTTATATTTTTGTCGCTAAATGGCGGGAAATCCAGCGATTCGAATAAGAATCGCCCTCCCTGGAGGAGGGCGAGAAACTTAAAGCGGAATGAACTCGTATTCTGTAATGCTTAGATATTCATCATTAGGCTGTAACCAGCAATCGGGTTGTGGCCATTCTGGATGATTCGGGCTGTCAGGCAGGAACTCACTTTCCAGCGCCAGGCCTTGATAAGCGCTGTAAGTGCCTTGCTCCCGAGCCGGTGTCCCTTCCAGATAATTACCGCTGTAAAACTGTAATGCTGGGGCAGTCGTGTAGACCGTCATTTGCAGTTGATTATCGCTCGACCAGAGGTGTGCTGCGGGTTGGCTGGCATCGCCCTGCGCTTGTAACAAGAACGCATGGTCATAGCCTTTTACCAGCACCTGGTCGTTGTCACTCAGGAAATCATCGGCAATGGTTTTCACCGTGCGGAAATCAAAGCTGGTGCCTTCTACATCTTTAAGCCCGGCCTGCGGAATGCCGCTGCTGTCGACAGGCAAATAGCTATCAGCCAGAATTTGCAGGCGATGTTGACGGATATCGTTCTGCTGGCCATCAAGGTTGAAGTAGGCGTGATTGGTCAGATTCACCGGGCACACTTTGCTGGTTTTGGCGCGAAACTCAACGGTGATGCAGTTATCTTCGGTGAGTGCATAGCGTGCTGTTGCGCGCAACTCGCCAGGAAAACCTTGGTCACCGTCCTGGGAATCCAGGGTGTACAGCACTTCGTGTTCGTTTTGACGCACGATACGCCAGCGACGTTTGTCGAAGCCGTCAGGCCCGCCATGTAACTGATGAGCCCCTTGGTTTGCTGTCACACTAACGGTTACGCCATCACGGCTAAACTCGCTGTTGGCAATCCTGTTGGCATAGCGCCCAACCGTGGCCCCAAGATAAGCCGATTGATTCAGATAATCTTCTGGCGTTTCGCAGCCGAGCAACGTTTCGCGCACGCTTCCATCTTTCATCGGCACACGGCACGACAGCAGGGTAGCGCCCCAGTCCATGACTGAGACAACCAAGCCTGCGTTGTTGCGCAGGGTGGAGATGCGGAAGGGCTGCCCGTCAGGTGCGAGCTGTGGCGTTTCTTTTAGCATTGGCCTGCGCCCTCCGAAGCTTTGCAGACATAGAAAGTCTCTTTGATGCCAGTTTTGGCTTCGTACTGTTTTGCGACCGCTTGTTGCACAGCAGGAACCATATCTTCAGGGATAAGCGCCACGATACAACCACCGAAGCCACCGCCGGTCATGCGCACGCCACCTTTATCGCCGATTGTCGCTTTCACGATTTCAACTAATGTATCGATTTGCGGTACGGTGATTTCGAAGTCGTCACGCATTGAGGCGTGAGATTCAGCCATCAATACACCCATACGTTGTAAATCGCCTTTTGCCAACGCATCGGCGGCTTCAACGGTGCGGATATTTTCAGTCAGTACGTGGCGTACACGCTTAGCGACAATGGGATCAAGTTCATGTGCCACAACGTTGAATCTGGACAGCTCCACGTCACGCAACGCTTTCTGAGTAAAGAAGCGCGCACCCGTTTCGCATTGCTGGCGGCGGGTGTTGTATTCGCTGCCCACCAGAGTGCGTTTGAAGTTACTGTTGATGATGACAACGGCCACGCCTTTTGGCATTGAAACCGCTTTGGTGCCGAGCGTGCGGCAATCGATCAGCAACGCATGATCTTTTTTGCCCAGCGCAGAAATCAGCTGATCCATGATGCCGCAGTTACAGCCAACAAACTGGTTTTCTGCTTCCTGGCCATTTAACGCAATTTGTGAGCCATCGAGTGACAAGTGGTACAGCTTCTGGAACACCGTACCTACGGCCACTTCAAGTGAAGCCGATGAGCTTAGTCCCGCGCCTTGTGGCACGTTACCGCTGATCACTAAATCGGCACCGCCAACGTTTTTATCACGCTTTTGTAGATGTTTAACCACGCCGCGCACATAGTTTGACCACTGTTGCGTGTCGTGGCTCAGAATCGGTTTATCCAGAGAGAACTCATCGGTTTGATTGTCATAATCCGCGGCAATCACTCGCACCATCCGATCATCACGCTTAGCACAACTGATAACCGTCTGGTAGTCGATTGCACAAGGCAGCACAAAACCGTCGTTGTAATCGGTGTGCTCGCCAATCAGGTTAACGCGGCCCGGAGCCTGAATCGCATGGGTCGCCGGATAACCAAATTGTTCGGCGAAGATGTGTTGGGTATTATCTTTCAGACTCATTTTTACTCTCCGGATTGGCGAAAGTGAGTATCGGAAACGGCACGCAAGCGTTCTGCGGCTTGCTCTGCGGTTAAATCACGTTGGGTTTCAGCCAGCATTTCATAGCCGACCATAAATTTACGCACTGTTGCGCTACGCAGCAGTGGCGGATAGAAGTGAGCATGCAACTGCCAATGACCATTTTCCTCTCCGTTAAACGGGGCGCCGTGCCAGCCCATGGAATAGGGGAATGAGCACTGGAAAAGGTTGTCATAGCGGCTGGTTAGTTTTTTCAGCGCGAGCGCTAAATCACGACTCTGTTCAGTTGTCAGGTCAGTGATACGCAGAACATGCGCTTTTGGCAGCAGCAGCGTTTCGAACGGCCAGGCAGCCCAATAAGGCACCACGGCAATCCAATGTTCTGTTTCGACGACTGTGCGGCTGCCGTCTTTGAGTTCGCGCTCTACGTAGTCGACCAACATCGGTGAACCCATTTCCGCGAAGTACTCACGCTGCAGCACATCCTCACGTGCCACTTCATTTGGCAGGAAGCTGTTTGCCCAAACCTGGCCGTGTGGATGCGGGTTGGAGCAGCCCATGGCCGCACCTTTATTCTCAAAAACCTGTACCCACGGATAGGTTTTCCCTAAATCCGCGGTCTGTTCTTGCCAGGTTTTTACCACTTCTTCCAGTGCTGGCACTGAAAGCTGTGGCAATGTTTTACTGTGATCCGGTGAGAAACAGATAACCCGGCTGGTGCCGCGTGCGCTTTCACAACGTAAAAGCGGATCGCTGCTTTCAGGCGCATCGGGGGTGTCCGTCATCAACGCGGCAAAATCATTCGTAAAAACAAAAGTGCCGGTATATTGCGGATTTTTATCGCCGGTTACGCGTGTATTGTCAGGACACAAGAAACAATCCGGATCATGGGCCGGTAACGTTTCATTTGACGGTGTTTCCTGCGCCCCTTGCCATGGGCGCTTAGCACGATGCGGAGACACCAGAATCCATTGTCCGGTCAGTGGGTTAAAACGGCGATGTGGATGATCCACCGGGTTAAACTGCTCCATCACATTTCCTTAGTCTGGATAACCTTGAGGGTGGCGAGACTGCCAGCGCCAGGTATCATCTGCCATTTCTTGCAGAGTACGGCTGACACGCCAGTTAAGTTCTTGGTCGGCTTTTGTGGCATCGGCCCAGTAAGCCGGGAGATCACCATCACGACGCGGGGCGAAGTGATAATTCACTGATTTTCCACAAGCGGTGCTAAAAGCGTTGATCACGTCCAGCACGCTGCTACCAATGCCTGCGCCGAGGTTGTAAATATGTACGCCCGGTTTGTCTTGTAGCGTTTGCATCGCGGCCACGTGACCATCAGCGAGATCCATTACGTGAATGTAGTCGCGCACGCCAGTACCGTCTTCGGTTGGATAATCATTCCCAAAGACGGCCAGTGAATCACGACGCCCAACAGCAACCTGCGCGATGTACGGCATCAGATTGTTTGGAATACCTTGTGGGTCTTCACCCATATCACCTGATGGATGTGCGCCAACTGGGTTGAAGTAACGCAACAGCGCTACGCTCCAGTTCGGCTGCGCTTTTTGCAGGTCAGCCAGAATCTGTTCAACCATTAACTTACTGCGGCCGTAAGGGCTTGCAGGTGTGCCAGTCGGGAAGTTTTCAACATAAGGGATTTGGGGTTGGTCACCATACACTGTGGCGGAAGAACTGAAGATGAAGTTGGTGACATTGGCTGCGCGCATGGCAGAAATCAGGCGCAATGTGCCAGTAACGTTGTTGTCGTAGTATTCCAGCGGTTTGCTAACCGATTCGCCGACCGCTTTTAGGCCAGCAAAATGAATCACGGCATCAATTTGGTGATCGTGGAAAATTTCAGCCAGCAGGGCTTCATCACGAATATCACCATCAATGAACAGTGGCTTCTTGCCGCTCAGACGTTCAATGACGGGCAGAACGCTGCGTTTGCTGTTGCACAAATTATCCAGAATGACGACGTCGTGGTCATTTTGTAGCAGTTGTACGCAGGTATGACTACCAATGTAACCGCTACCACCTGTTACCAATACTCTCATTTTTCTCTCCATTACGCGTATGGTATGTAATAAACATAGCATAACAGAGATGTCAAAAGTGTGACATGCGCTAAATTAGTGGAATCGCTTACACTAATGTTTTAAAGACGAACATCATCGTAAAAAATGATTATAAAACAAAAGGTCACCGTCATGATGTTGCGGGTTGTCTGAAAGTGGGGCGGATATGCGAAACCTCTCTCCGCCCCCGTGAATGAATGAGCCTTATCGTGCAGACGAAACGTCGTCTAACTGATAGCGATACACCTCGCCATCGGCGACGAAGGTTAACCGCTTAGTGATGCATTCCGGCGCATCTTCAGCGTGGTGAGAGACAAACAGCAATTGGGTTTCCCCTTCGCCAATCAAAATATCAATGAAACGGCGTACTAGCTGGCGATTCAGCGGATCCAGACCTTGCAGTGGTTCATCCAGGATTAACAGCGTCGGATGTTTCACTAACGCACGAGCGATCAGTGCAAGGCGCTGCTGGCCCCAGGAAAGGCTGTGGAATGGCGCGTCAGCGATGGAATTGTCCATACCGAGCATATTCAGCCATTGGCGGGCCAGTTTTTGCTGGCGGTCAGAAACAGCTTGATAAATGCCTATCGAATCAAAATAACCGGAAAGAACCACGTTTCGCACCGTGGTACTGACGCGGTAATCAAGGTGCAAATTACTGCTGACGTAACCGATATGCTTTTTGATATCCCAAATGGTCTCGCCACTGCCACGGCGGCGGCCAAACAACGTCAGATCGTTACTGTAACCTTGGGGATGATCACCTGTCACCAGACTGAGTAATGTCGATTTACCCGCGCCGTTTGGGCCCACGATTTGCCAGTGTTCGCCGGGATTTACCGTCCAGGACAGTTTATGCAAGATAGGCTTGTCGTTATATTCCACAACACCATCACGCAGAATAATGCGTGGTTGATCCTCGGGTAGCGTATAGCGAGCACTCGGATCGTCGGCTTCCGGCAGTGCAACGCCTGCCAGTTTTTCACTGTGGGCCAGTTGTGCGATCAGCGCCTGTTCGAGCAGCTTTTGCTTTTTACCCACTTCAATCAGTGCACAATCGGCCAGCACGCCAGCATGTTGTACAAAATCAGGAATTTCATCGAAGCGGTTAAGCACCAGCACCACGGTGTAGCCTTGCGCGCTCAATTCACCTAATAATCCAGCAAGTTGCTCACGGGACTTCACATCCAGCCCGTCAAACGGCTCATCAAGAATAAGCAAATCAGGTTGTGGCATCAGTGCCTGGCAGAGCAGAGTTTTACGTGTCTCACCGGTCGAAAGATATTTAAAGCGGCGGGTCAATAACGAGGTGATACCGAAAAGCTCCGCAAGCCTGTTACAGCGGGCTTCATCTTTGATTTCATCTTGAATAATTTCTGCCGTGGTTCGGCCGGTATCGTCTTCATCAGGACTCAATAAATCGGTGTTATTGCGCTGCCATTCATCGCTGACTAATTTTTGCAGCTGTTCAAAGGAAAGATGCGCAATACGTGAAAAGGTGCACTGGCGTTCACCTTTTTGCACAGGCAGGGATCCTGCGAGCGCGCGGGCAAGTGCCGATTTCCCGCTACCGTTTGCACCCACAAACGCCCAGCTTTCACCGGCATTAATGGTTAAATCATTGAGGGCAAGAGTGCGGGTATCGCTAAGATGGAAGATCCCTTGCGAAATGCGTAACACAGACATGTTTCATCCCATTTTTTGCAGTGATTAACTCCAGATTTACGGATTGCCTGTGTTGTTGTCAATTCGCTGGGCGGTTTTAGCACAGAGTGGCGATAATCACGCGATCGGCATTAAAAAATGCTATGACTTCAGCACCTTTTACCAGTTTCTGGATTTCTACCACGTGATTAGGAACCGTTGCGCACAGCGTTTGTCCGTCTGGCAGTTGCACCAGGATTTCGCTTTGCTCGGAATCTTGCTCAATCTCGCTGATAGTGCCAGTGAGTTGATTATCAGCACCACTGGCCTGCTTCGCATCAGTGGTGATTTCCACCCACGGAGCCTTAATTAGCACCAGCACTTCTTTGCCCGAACTCAACCCCAGGCGCTCGGCGCTTTGGCGTGTAATCGCTGCACGTAAGCGGGTGGTGCCATCAGCCAAAAGAATATCAACGTGCTGTTGCACTTGTTCGCTATCGCGATGTAAAACTGTGCCGAAAAGCTGGTTACGAGCGCTGGTTTGTAGCGAAAAACGGGAAATTGCGGCGAGCAGGCTATCAAGTGGTAATGCGTCATCACGCAGGACATCGAAAGCTTTTTGCTGGATCTGTGCGAGCAATTCATACAGCTGAATCAGGCGTTCGCCATAGCGGGTAATCACCGCACCGCCGCCGCCTTTACCGCCAGTCGCCCGCTCAACTAAGGTCTCATCGCTTAACTGATTCATCTCATTGATAGCATCCCAGGCACTTTTGTAGCTAATGCCGGCGAGTTTTGCGCCCTGGCTAATTGAGCCGGTATGTTGTATTTGTTTAAGTAGCGCAATACGACGTGGATCGGCGAACAACCGCTGCTGGAGTTTCAGCGTCAGTAAAATTTCAGCTTGCATAACCTCTCCGCAATGATAAAAACGTCATTTTCCTCTATTGCGGCAGGATGGGCAAATGGCACAAAAGGAGAGTGCGTTTTTCTGTCATGTCGTTAGAATGCTCGCTCTTACTTTTGTTGGAGGCATCCATGTTAGAGTTATTAAAAAGCTTGGTGTTTGCCGTGGTCATGGTGCCAATCGTTATGGCGGTGATCCTCGGTCTTATTTATGGATTGGGTGAAGTCTTTAACGTCTTCTCAAAAGTCGGTCATAACGACCAACCGAAACAAAACCATTGATTTCCAGACGCCCGCTTATGCGGGCGTTTCTTTATCCCCGTCATTCTTCACATGGCGCGTTCAGCTCATCATCATAAATTCAGCAACTGTAGCGCCGCGGGTATTTGCGAGAGCAGGTACAACACCAGCCCGATAGACCCCCCAACCAGCGTGCCGTTAATGCGGATAAACTGTAAATCCTTGCCGATATTAAGCTCGATTTGCCGCGACATATCCTTTGCATCCCAACTTTTGACCGTATCGCTAATGTGGTGAGTCAGGAATGTGGCGAATTCTGGTGCCATTTTTTGCACCGCTTGCTCCAGATGCTCATTCAGTGAAGTGCGCAATGCGCTGTCAGTCACCAACGTTTCCCCCAACCAAAGTCCTGCCTCCGCAATACGCTGTTTCATACGGGAGTCATCAGAGTTGACGTCTACTTTCAGCCATTGTCGTAAATCCCCCCAAAGTTCACCCAGATAGCGGTTGAATGCCTCATCTTCTTTCAGATAATTTTTGATACTGTCTGCTTTTTCAGCCATTTGTGGCGAGTGTTTAAGATTATCAATGAGCTTTAACGTCGCTCGATCAAATGCCTGTCGGATTTGGTGCCCCTGGTCATGGCTAACATCATCTAAAAATGAATTTACCGCACTGGAAACCCATTCAGCGCTGTGCTCTCCCAGCCACTCTGTCGGCAGCATTTTGGCTTTGCGCGGATGCTCTGTTTCCAGCCAGTGCACAATCTGGCGGGCAATAAAAGCACGTGTGCTTTCACGTTTAATCAGCGCGAGCATTTGGGCGATAACTGAATCGAGCAGTTCTTGATGTCGGTTATTTTTAGTCAAACTTTCCAGCAGTAGAGCGCTTGAATACGTCAAATCGACTTTATCAATCGCCTTATGCACGGCCTGGCGGATTAAGCGCTGGATCCGTGCATCGTCGGTCAGATCCAAAAAAGTGCTCATCACCTGTAGCAGGTGTTGACCCACTCGCTGGGCATTGTCGGGTTTGCTGAACCACTGGCCCATCATGTGTGCCGGTTCGTGGCGACGAATTAGGGCAATCAGGGATTGAGTATCGAGAAATTTCTCTTGCACGAAGATGCCAAGATTTTCGCCAATTCTGTCTTTATTACGCGGAATTATTGCCGTATGGCGAGCAATAAAGGGAATAGGTACGCGCCGAAACAGCGCCACAACGGCAAACCAGTCAGCAAGAGCCCCCACCATAGCGGCTTCAGCAATCGCTTTTAAACCGCTAACCCAGAAGTTGGGAGGTAAAAAGAGGGTGATCACAAAAGTTACGGCAGCAACCAGCAATAAGGACAGCGCAAGTCGCTTGGTACGTTTCAGTTCAGCTATTTTCTCCATCACCTAAGCATAGAACGGTGAAGGCTGAATCGGTAGAACAAATTTATCTTGCGATTAACCCTGTGCATCAGTGTGCCTATTCCTGGCAACTAAATTGTCCGCGACTTCAAATGTTTATAAGAATCTTCCCGGTGGCAACTTGATTGCTATGTTGCTTTAACGATACTGTATATATATACAGTTAATTGTTCGAGGGGATTTATGACACCGCTTATTTCGTTTTCTTTTTGTCACTCAACGCTATATGAGGCATGACTATGGGGGCATTTCCATCACCGGCACAGGACTATGCGGAACACAGTCTCGATCTTCATCAACTGCTGGTTAAGCATCCTACTGCCACCTATTTCGTACGTGCATCCGACGACTCAATGATTGAAGGCAGCATCGGTAAGGGGGATTTACTGGTTGTCGACAGTGCCAAAACGGCGGTGCATCACGATATTGTGATTGCAGCAGTTAATGGTGAATTCACCGTGAGGCAATTAAGCCTCAGACCCATTGTTCAGTTAATGCCACTCAATCGCGCTTACAAACCGTTCTGTCTCGGTTCAGAGGAGGCGCTTGAGGTCTTTGGCGTTGTCACTTACATCATTAAGTCGACGAGCTAATGATGTTTGCCCTGGTGGATGTAAACAGTTTTTACGCCAGTTGCGAAACCGTATTCAGGCCTGATTTGAAAGGGATACCGGTTGTTGTTTTAAGTAATAACGATGGGTGCGTGGTCGCGTGTAATGCCGAGGCTAAAAAATGTGGCGTACAAATGGGGGGGCCTTACTTCAAGCAAAAGGATCTCTTCCGCCATCGTGGCGTTATTGCGTTCAGTAGCAATTATGAACTGTACGCTGATATGTCACACCGCGTCATGATGACGCTGGAGGAAATATGCCCGCGCGTGGAGATTTACTCAATCGATGAAGCATTCTGTGATTTTTCTGGTGTACGTCATTGCCGTAATCTGGAGGATGTTGGTCGGGAAATACGCGCCACTCTTTTACAGAGAACGCATTTAACGGTTGGCGTTGGAATAGCCCAGAGCAAAACGCTGGCCAAGCTTGCTAACCACGCCGCGAAGAGATGGCAACAGCAGACGGGTGGCGTTGTTGACCTGTCAAATGTCGAACATCAGAGGAAACTTATGGCGGCATTGCCAGTCGGTGAAGTTTGGGGGATAGGCCGCCGTATAAGCAAAAAGCTTGAGGCAATGGGTATCAAAACCACGCTGCAACTTGCGGATACTGACACGCGATTTATACGCAAACACTTCAGTGTTGTGCTCGAAAGGACAGTTCGCGAGCTGCGCGGTGAATCTTGTCTGGGATTTGAAGAGTTTGCGCCGACGAAACAAGAAATCATCTGCTCTCGCTCATTTGGCGAGCGACTTACCGAATACGAACATATGCATCAGGCCATTTGTAGTTATGCAACGCGTGCCGCAGAGAAACTGAGAACTGAGCACCAGTATTGCCGTCATATTTCAGTCTTTATTAAAACATCCCCGTTCAACGTAAATGAACCTTATTACGGCAACCAGGCGATGGTAAAACTGCTTACGCCGACGCAAGACACCCGAGATATCATCGCGGCGGCCACACGCTGCCTGGGGACTATCTGGAGAAGCGGGCATCACTATCAAAAAGCCGGAGTGATGCTCGGCGACTTTTTTAGCCAGGGTGTTGCGCAGCTTAATCTCTTTGATGACAACCCGCCACGGGTCAACAGTGAAGCACTGATGCAGGTATTGGACATGATTAATAAAAAGAAAGGCAAAGGGACGCTTTACTTTGCAGGGCAGGGGATTGAACAACCGTGGCAGATGAAAAGGGCGATGTTGTCGCCTTGCTATACGACGCGGTATAAGGATTTGCTGTTGGTGTGATGATGCCGGCACGAGAATAACACCGTGAGTTTAAGAATGAGATATCTGGGGCGACCAGTCCATTAACAACGCCGAACCAATGAAAAAGCCCGCTATTTAAACTGCCCCGAGGATTACCCTCCATTGTTCTCAGAATCACCACAGAGATGATATTTTCCTGACTACAATATGAATACTTCAACATTTTGTTGGCGGAGAGCGACATGATGCGAGCGTTAGGGGGAGTTTTATCCGTTCTGAGTTTGACTATATACATCTTCATTGGCTTTGTTCAACTATCAGCTATCGCCTCGGCCTTCCAACTCTGGTGGGGGATTGGCACTTTTTTCTCATACCTACTTGGTGCGTTTCTGGGTTATACGCCTCTGGTAGGTTCAATTGTAGGAATGATAGGCGCAATGGAGGTATGGCACTGGGAATGGTGGCAAGCAGGCGGTTTGTTCTTTGGTGGATTACTGCTGACCATCGTGCTTATAGTGGTAAAGATCGCACGAGAAAAACGGGGAAGATGACGAGAAAATTCTACTTATGAACACACCGCTTTTCGGGGGGGGATTACCGAATAAGTTAGATTATCGTAGCGCATCCTGGTCGCGCAAAAGGCCGTTTTAAGTTTTGCTTTCGGCATGGACTAATCTACAGGAATTTGCACCCTGTTAAGGGTATAGCACGTGCCATATTTTAAGATAGGATTGCTTCAAAATGCAGGGTGAGGGCAATGTAACTGATTGTCCTTATTGGAATAATTTGGTCGGCACGAGAGGATTTGAACCTCCGACCCCTGACACCCCATGACAGTGCGCTACCAGGCTGCGCTACGTGCCGACTGTCAAATAATACTACCTTTTTTACCATCATTTGCAAGATTACGCACAGCTAACTGTTTAATAAATAAACAATCAATTAGCGATGAAGCGTTTCTCATCGGTCAGCACTTGCAGCAATAATCCCAGCTGTGGTTTAGTTTCTATGATGGTGTCGCCTTTCAAATTGTACATTCGATAGTTGCCGTTGTTATCGAGTACCAGCGTCATGGTCGGCAAAGTAATCCCGAGGCTATTATTGTCCGCACCCACCACCCAGTTATTGCGTCGAGTTGCAGCAAACAGGTCTTCACCTTGTGAATACTCACTTGCCGGGTTTTTGACGTGTAGCAGACGTTGCATCAACGTGGTCATCACATCCCGATGGTCGGTGAGTTTTGCGATATTTTGCGCAGGCGTACCAGGCCAATGGATAACCAGCGGTACCTGAATACGAGCACGTGACCAGGCGAAGTCACCCCGCTCTTTACCCAGCGGCACACCATGACCTGCGGTAATAATCACCACCGTATTCTGCAGCTTCCCGGAAGCTTCTAGCGCATCCAGAACGCGTTTAATTTGCTCATCAACGTTACCTGCGGCACGGGCATAGCGACGACTAAAGGCTTGCTGATTGTTGTCTGCCGTGATGCTGGTGCCATTAAAGGCCACCCAGGAGAACCAGCGATTATCTTCAGATGCGTATTGCGTCAGCCACTTAACCCATTGCGAAGCCGTTTGGCTGTCAGACTGGCTTTGCGCAGAAGGCAAAGAGAAGTCAGATAACAAAGCCTGGCGATACATTGAAGAGTCAAAGCCATCGGATGCGAAAAGCCCCAATTGATAGCCCTGCTGGTTCAATGCAGTAATGAGCGCAGCAGGAACACGAGCGGATAAAACACCGTCCATATAGGCCGGTGAGATACCGTAGAACAGGCCAAAGATGCCGTTATCGGTGCCATTACCCGCGCTCATATGCTGCGTGAAGTTAATATTGTTGCTCGCGAACTGGCTCAGATTGGGTAGATCTTTTTGCGCCTGTTCGGCATTCAGACCATCGACAGTAATCAGCAAGACATTACTGCCCGTTCCCATATCGCGGAATTGCAGATCACTGAGTGGATACTGCACCGAAACGGCTTCAGGATTACCCTGTTCCACGAGGCGACGCTGGTACTCTTTCGCATCCAACAGGCCATGTTTTTCGAGGAAGCGACGGGCCGTCATCGGGTAGGAAAGCGGTAGGTTGGCGCGCTGCATAGTAATCGGGCGATAGAAATTCGCATCCGCCCAGATATACATAATGTGGCTGCTAAAGAAAGCGACAAAGAACAGCACGACGACCGGTTTAGCATAGTGCCTGCGCCGCCCGAGACTGCGCAGTTTTTGCCAACTCCAGGTCGCAAACAGCATTTCAATCAGTAAAATTACGGGCACGCTGATAAACATCAGTTGCCAGTCACGCGCCATCTCACTCTGGTCGGGGTTAATCACCAGTTCCCAGACAATCGGATTAAGATGGAGATGGAAACGAGTAAAGACTTCGCTGTCGATAAGTAGCAGCGTCATGCCTGCGGTGGCAAGCGCTGCCGAGACAAAGCGCATCAAGCGTTGCGACATCACAATGAATGTCAGCGGGAAGAGGATCAGCAAATACGTGGCGAAAACCACAAAGCTGAAATGGCCGATAACGGTCAGCCAGGAATAAATACGACCCGTGAGCGTTGTCGGCCAGTCGGCGACAAACAGATAGCGGCTACCCAGCAGCGTTGCCAGCAGGATATTAAACAAGGCGAACCAATGTCCCCAACTGACCATCTGGGAAACTTTTTCGCGGTAGCGCTGACGGTTAGTCACCATAACGTATAGCTACAATCCCTTAATGAGCTTTGTCTTCGCTCACGGAGGCTTGTAACGCCTCAGCGAATGAGCGAGCCAGCGAGCGGCGCTGGGCAGAAGCTACGCTGGTATTAATCAGGTTGGTGACCATATTTCCCAGTACCATCAGGGAAAGATCGGTTGGCGTTTGGTGCTTTTCCAGCACGCTTGCCAGTTCACTCAACAGTTCTTCGACGCGTTCGTCACTATAACGGGATATTTGTGGCATAAATTAACAATCATTTAGATTCAGGAAAGGGCGTTATCTTACCGTAGGAAGACCTATTTTTCTTGAATTATTTAGGGGATGTTGCGTAAGGCTTCCGGCAATGGTTGAATACCGCCGAGTCTAAAAGGAGAGTTTATCATGAGTCTGGATATCAACCAGATTGCCTTACACCAGTTGATCAAGCGCGGCGAACAGACACTTGAAGTTGTGCTGCGTGATTCTCTGTTGGCAACGAACGGCGCCGTAGAAGAAATGATGGCCGAATTGCACCGCGTCTACAGTGCAAAGAATAAAGCATATGGTCTGTTCAGCGAGGAGAGTGAATTAGCGCAAGCGTTGCGCTCGCAGCGTAAAGGCGAGGAGGATTTCCTGGCGTTCAGCCGTGCTGCCACGGGTCGCTTGCGTGATGAACTGGCGAAATATCCTTTTGCTGATGGCGGCATCGTGCTGTTTTGCCAATACCGTTATTTGGCTGTGGAATATTTGTTGGTGGCGGTGCTGAATAATTTAAGCAGCATGCGTGTCAACGAAGAGCTCGATATCAGCTCAACGCATCACCTGGACATCAACCACGCAGATATCGTGGCGCGTATTGATTTGACCGAATGGGAAACCAACCCAGAGTCCACCCGTTACCTGACTTTCCTGAAAGGGCGAGTCGGGCGCAAAGTTGCCGATTTCTTTATGGATTTCTTGGGTGCCAGCGAAGGTTTGAACGCCAAAGCGCAAAACAAAGGTCTGTTACAAGCGTTAGATGATTTCACTAACGAAGCGCAACTGGATAAAAACGAACGTCAGGCCGCACGCCAGCAGGTTTATGCTTACTGCAACGAGCAACTCCAGGCGGGAGAAGAGATTGCGCTTTCTTCCCTTGCCGATGAGTTACCCTGGGCTGTGGATGACAAAAACTTCAAGGAATTCACCGCTGATAAAGGCTATGAGCTGGAAGAGAGTTTCCCGGCTGACCGTAGCACGTTGCGTCAATTAACCAAATTCGCCGGGAGTGGTGGCGGGTTAACGATAAGCTTTGATGCAATGTTATTAGGCGAGCGCATTTACTGGGATCCTGCGACCGATACGCTGACGATTAAAGGTACGCCGCCGAACCTGCGCGATCAGTTGCAGCGCCGGAGCTCTGGTAAGTAGCCATAAAAAAACCCGCTGAAGCGGGTTTTTTTTCGAGCTAAATTCGCGATTAAGCGCGAACGAAGTCGATGTGGCTCAGTTTTGGCTTGAACGGGTGACGCTGAACAGCCTGAACTTTAGCTTTAACTTCTTTACCGTCTACAACCAGAGTCAGAACTTCTTCGTAGAAACCTGGTTTAGCTTGCAGGTTCATTACGTTGTCGTGATCCAGTTCGATAGAGATCGCAGCTTCGGAACCACCATAGATGATTGCCGGGAATTTGTTAGCTGCACGCAGGCGGCGGCTCGCACCCTTGCCCTGCTCTTTGCGTTCTACTGCATTGATAGTAAACATTAACTGTTTCTCTCTTAAATAATCCTGTTACAGGCGACCCAGCAACAGGTAAGTTTCCTGCTTTGCGGATGCAAAAGCGGGCGGGATTATAGCCATATTTGCCCTGGGCTTCAATGAAAAGAACCTTTATCCCCATAATCCTTCAAGCTGCAGGGGTGTTGGCTGCAACTCGAATGCTAATGGGAATAGCCACGCAATTCGTTGGCACGGCGGAAGCGGCCTTCATAATCAAATACCTTTTCCCGCACGTTCCAGAAGTTACCGTTCTTGCGGGCAACGACAAAATCCGGGTGACGAAGTGCTGATTGCTGTGCGACGACATCGGCGGCGTTTATCCAGCGTAGCGGCACGCCTGGTGTACGGCTGTGTGGCCGAATAAAGATCTGTTCAAACGCCATACGCTGGGCGGGTGTTTGCAGGCGGAACCGTTCGCTGACATCCGCACCATCTTCATCAAAATAGGTAATCTTCAGCCACTCGCCTTTTTCATCGCTGCCGTGTTGCAGCGTCATCCCGCCACAGCGCAACACCAGCGCGTCTTTTAATTTCAACGCAGCTTTTAACATGTCATCGGGATCGACCAGAACCTGATCGCATTGGTGGCAGCGACGGGCTGCGATATCATTCTCGGCGTTGCATTGCGGACAGTTTTTAAAGCGGAAGCGAAAATCGCATTGTTCACGCCCACCATCGTCATCTTCAAACCACCCCTGGCAGCGGCGGCCAAAATGCTCAATCAATGTGCCATCGCGGGTGGTTTTGCCCCAGAAAGTGTTGGCAAAACCGCAGGCAGGGCAAAATACTTGCACCGGTACATTGTCACTTTTGCCTTTCGCTGCCCCGACTTCAGGCGTGAATAAATCATGAGGGTTTCCCGCATAATCCAGAATCAAACAATCTTTTTTCCCCGGGGCAAGACGCAATCCACGGCCAACAATTTGCTGATACAGGCTCACGGACTCGGTCGGTCGTAAAATAGCAATCAGGTCGACATGGGGGGCATCAAAGCCGGTGGTGAGCACCGAAACGTTGACCAGGAAGCGGAATTGCTGGTTTTTGAAGGTCTCAATTAAGGTATCGCGCACAGGGCCTGGGGTATCGGCGGTAATGAGTGCGGCATCGGTTGCGGGCAGCAGCGCGGTGATTTCTTTGGCATGTTCAACCGTTGCGGCAAAAATCATCACTCCGCGCCTGTCAGTAGCAAACTCAACAATCTGGCTGATGATATGTGGCGTAATGCGTTTTTGTTGTTTGAGTTCGCGATTAAGGTCCGCTTCACTAAACAGGCCGTTAGATTGCGCTTGCAGGCGACTAAAATCGTATTGCACCACCGGCATATCCAGGCGCTCGGGCGGTGTTAAATAGCCATGCTTTATCATGTAACGCAGCGGTAATTCGTAAATACAGTCACGAAATAGGGCAGTTTCATTGCCACGAACCATACCGTGATAGTGAAAATGATAAATCCAGCCTTTGCCCAGTCGATAAGGTGTAGCGGTTAGACCCAACAGGCGCAACTTAGGGTTTGCCGTGCGTAAATGAGCCAGAATTTGTTGATATTGGCTGTCGTCGGCGTCACCGATGCGGTGGCACTCGTCCACAATCAGCAAAGAAAACGCACCGTGGAATTGCTCCAGATTACGCGCCACCGACTGTACGCTGCCAAAAACCACTTTTCCGTGGCTCTCTTTGCGTTGCAGGCCTGCGGCAAAAATGTCGGCTTCCAGCCCAAGTGCGCAATACTTAGCGTGGTTTTGTGCAACCAATTCTTTGACATGCGCCAGCACCAATACGCGCCCACGCGCCACACGGGCGAGTTCGGCAATCACCAGACTTTTCCCAGCCCCCGTCGGCAGCACAATCACCGCAGGCGTAATGTGTTGGCGAAAATAGTGCAGGGTGGCGTCCACGGCTTCTTGTTGGTAAGGGCGTAAGGTAAAAGACATCTGCATTCCAACCCTTCATCTTTCAAGCCACAGGGTTGTTGGCTGCAGGAGCTCCCCCCAGTCACTTACTTTAGTCAGCTCCTGGGGATAAGCGCCTTTGCCGCCTACCTGTGACTCGAAATCTAAAGGGCATAAAAAGTATTCATAAATGAAAGCGAAGACGGGATTATGGCATGAAACAGGGTTTTAGCTTGAGAGAGTTTTCTATCCCGCTATACTGGGCAACTAATTAACAGGCAAATTATTATACCCGTCATACTTCGAGCCGCAGGAGTGTTGGTTGCACTCTCAAATCCCAGTCACTTACTTAAGTAAGCACCCGGGAATTTGTTCCCTTGCCGTTGACCTGCAACTCGATTTATATAGGGTATTGGCCTCAAAAAGCGGGCTAAATGCCCCGTCAGTAGCCTTCATGCTGGCACCTCTATGAAACAGGCAATATTTTAATGCGACTCGATAAATTTATCTCTCAGCAGCTTGGCGTGAGCCGTGCAATTTCTGGCCGTGAAATCCGTGCTAGCCGTGTCACCATTGATGGCGAAGTGGTGCGTGACGCCTCTTTCAAGCTCAACCCTGAACATCAGGTTGAGTTTGATGGCCGCTCGTTGACGCAACAAAACGGTCCTCGCTACTTCATGCTTAATAAGCCACAGGGTTATGTTTGCTCCACCGAAGACCCGGATCATCCAACCGTGCTGTATTTCCTGGATGAGCCAATGGCGCACAAACTGCACGCTGCCGGGCGTCTGGATATCGACACCACAGGCCTTGTGTTGATGACCGATGATGGTCAATGGTCACACCGTATTACTTCTCCGCGCCATCTTTGTGAAAAAACCTATTTAGTGACGCTTGAGAATCCTGTATCCGATGACACGGCAGAACAATTTACCGCTGGTGTTCAACTGCATAATGAAAAAGATCTGACGCTGCCTGCGGTACTTGAAGTCATTACCCCGCTGGAAGTCCGTTTGACCATCAGCGAAGGGCGTTATCACCAGGTAAAACGCATGTTCGCGGCAGTGGGCAACCATGTGGTTGGCTTACATCGTGAGCGTATTGGTGCCATTGCCATGGATGCGGATCTCGCGCCAGGTGAATATCGTCCATTAACCGAAGAAGAAATTGCCAGCGTAGGCATGCCGCCACGTTGATTCCGGGAGGATGCGTTGAGTAGTAAGCAAAACTCGTCAATTGGTATTGTGGTAATACTTGGCCTGCTGGCCATGTTGATGCCGTTATCAATAGATATGTACCTGCCAGCATTACCGGTTATCGCCTCGGAATTTGGCGTGCCAGCAGGCAGTGCGCAGATGACGCTAAGTACGTATATTCTTGGTTTCGCTATCGGCCAGCTATTCTATGGCCCAATGGCTGACAGCATTGGTCGTAAACCGGTTGTGCTCGGTGGGACGTTAGTCTTTGCGGCGGCGGCGATTGCTTGTGCACTCTCACAAACGATTGATCATCTGATTGCGATGCGTTTTCTGCATGGTTTATCAGCGGCAGCTGCAAGTGTCGTTATCAATGCTCTGATGCGCGATATTTATCCGAAAGAAGAGTTCTCACGCATGATGTCGTTCGTCATGCTGATAACCACGGTTGCGCCGCTGGTGGCGCCAATGGTCGGTGGGGCGGTGCTGGTGTGGTTTAGCTGGCACGCCATCTTCTGGATTCTGGCGCTGGCAGCACTGCTGGCATCAGCGATGATTTTCTTCCTTATCCATGAAACGCTACCCGTCGAACGGCGGCAGAAGTTTCATTTGCGCACCACGATAGGGAACTTCGCGACACTGTTCCGCCACAAACGCGTACTGAGTTATATGTTGGCAAGCGGTTTTAGCTTTGCGGCAATGTTCTCATTTTTGAGCGCTGGGCCGTTTGTTTACATTGAGCTGAATCATGTCGCGCCGCAGCACTTTGGTTACTACTTTGCGCTTAACATCGTGTTTTTGATCGTGATGACGCTGATCAATAGCCGCTTTGTACGCCATTTTGGTCCACTGGCGATGTTCCGCTTCGGGTTGTTTGTGCAATTTGTCATGGCAATCTGGCTGGTGTTAAGTACAGGGTTAGGGTTAGGTTTTTGGTCAATGGTGCTGGGCATTGCGGTGTTTGTTGGCTGTGTTTCGATGGTGTCGTCAAACGCGATGGCGGTCATTCTTGATGAATTCCCCCATATGGCAGGCACGGCCTCTTCGCTGGCGGGGACATTCCGCTTTGGTATCGGTGCATTAACCGGTGCGTTGTTATCTATCGCGACCTTTAACTCCGCGTGGCCAATGATTTGGTCGATTGCGGTGTGCGCAACATGCTCCATCGTTTTCTATCTCTACGCCAGCCGTCCTCGAGTCACCGCGACAAAATCCTAAAGTTCAAAACGGGTATCGCCAGATGCCCGTTCTTTAATCCACATCAAAAAAACTTCTCCTCGAACGGCTACAATTTGTTTCTCAAATGTAAACGTTTCAATAATAAAAAGTCACATTCATGTAGTTAAAAAGGTTGAGTTAGACTGAAGAAAGCGTTACATATAGCGCCGAAATGTGTGCTGTAGCACAAAAATAATGCTTTAAAAATGAAATGGTAGACAAATAAATACAAGGGATGTATGCGGTTTCTGCTGGTGTTTACACACAAAACATCAACAATGTGTTAACCTTTTATGTAAATCATTTGTGAAAATATTTTGAGTTTTTCCAGGGGAATACCACAGTGAATACCATCGTGAATACGTTACAACTTTCCATCGTTCATCGCTTACCTCACTGCTATCGTTGGCTGACGGGTTTTGCAGGTTCCAAAGTTGAACCGATTCCGCAAAATGGGCCGAAAGCTGAAAATTGCCTGATAGGCCTGAAATTACTAAGCGATAATAGCGATTCTGCATGGCCGACAATGCACAACCTAAGCCTGGCCTTGCGAGATATCGAAGTGGATTCTTCGGTTGTGGAATGTGAAGGTGGGCCGTGCTTGTTTGTGAATCGCCAGGATGAACTTGCAGCAACTTGCCGACTGAAAAATTTTGGCGTTGCAATTGCTGAGTCTTTCTCCAACACGAATCCTTTTTGACTGTAAAACCTGCGTATCAGGCAAGCGAAAGTAGCTGGCGTGTATA
Source organism: Buttiauxella sp. (assembly GCF_035271705.1). Lineage (GTDB taxonomy): Bacteria > Pseudomonadota > Gammaproteobacteria > Enterobacterales > Enterobacteriaceae > Buttiauxella. Next base: position 27,561 of record NZ_DATERI010000079.1, on the reverse strand, counting down.
TTCCGCCTGAGGTGCTGCGAAAATCTGCTGGCACGCCCCTTGCTCAACCACTTCTCCCTGCCGCAGTACGACTACCTGATGGCATAACGACTTCACCACGCGCAAATCATGGCTGATAAAAATGTAGGCCAGCTGATGCTTTTCTTGTAACGATTTCAGCAATGCAAGAATTTGCGCTTGTACCGACCGGTCAAGAGATGACGTCGGCTCATCAAGAATAATCAATTCTGGTTGTAAAATGAGCGCCCTGGCAATGGCGATGCGCTGTCTTTGCCCGCCTGAAAACTCTGCCGGATAACGGTGCATTGTTTGCGGATCTAACCCCACTTCCTGCATTGCAACGATCACTTTCTGCTCACGTTCAACTGCAGTTAGCGCAGGCTGATGGACGCGCAAACCCTCTTCAATAATCTGCAAAACATCAAGCCGCGGATTAAGCGACGAATTGGGATCCTGAAAGACCACCTGGATACGTTTGCGCAGCGGCAGCAGTTTTTTGCGATTGAGATCGTGCAGCGGTTTTCCATCGAACCAAATCTCTCCGCTGGAGTGAATAAGGCGTAACAGCGCAAGCCCCGTCGTGCTTTTCCCCGAACCTGATTCCCCAACCAGCCCGATGCTTTCACCCGCCCGCAGCGCGAAGCTCAGATTCTTTATCCCATAATGGTGGCCCACAGTTTTCCTGAGTAACCCACGGCGAATAGGGAAAGCGACCTGTAAATCATGAACCGTTAATAGTGGCGTGCTGCTTTCATCGACCGGACGTGGGCTCCCCGTAGGTTCAGCGGCCAGCAATTGTTGGGTGTAAGGGTGCTGCGGTGCCGCTAATAATGTGGATGCCGTGTTTTGTTCAACACATTTTCCGTTGCGCATCACGGCAACGTTATCAGCCAGTTGTTTGACGATATTCAGGTTATGGGTAATGAACAACAGCCCCATATTTAGCTCTTGCTTGAGTTCTTTTAGTAATTGCAGAATCTGTGCCTGAACGGTGACATCCAGTGCCGTTGTCGGTTCGTCGGCAATCAGCAATTCCGGGCGCGTCAGCAGCGCCATGGCTATCATCACGCGCTGGCGTTCTCCACCGGAAAGCTGGTGCGGGAAGTCGGTTAAACGGCTCGCTGCGTTACGAATGCCCACTCTATCAAGGCAGGTCAGCATTTCAGCGCGAGCCGCTTCCCGGCGCATGCCGCGGTGGAGCGATAACACTTCGTAAAGCTGCTTTTCGATATTGTGAAGGGGATTAAGCGACGTCATCGGTTCCTGAAATATCATGGCAATTTTATTACCACGCACGCTGCGTAGCGTGCGTTCAGGCGCATGCAACAACTCCTGACCTTTAAATAAAATCTCCCCAGACGGGTAAACGACCGGCGGTGCAGGCAACAAACGCAGAACCGATAACGCGGTGACGCTTTTTCCAGAACCTGATTCCCCGACCAGCGCCAGCGTTTCACCGGCATTTACTTCAAGGGATAAATCGTCCACCACCTGTCGGACGATATTGCCGCTACGGAAAGCGACAGACAGATGATTGATGGACAGCAGTGGCGTTGTCATATCAGTGCACCTTACTCGGGTCGAAGGCGTCGCGCACAGCTTCGCCAATAAAAATGAGGAGTGTCAGTAAGATGGCCAACGAAAGAAATGCGGTGATGCCAAGCCACGGAGCCTGAAGATTATTTTTTCCCTGCAACAACAGTTCACCGAGCGACGGTGAACCGAGCGGCAAACCAAAGCCGAGAAAGTCCAGCGAGGTGAGGGTGGTAATCGAACCGCACAGGATAAATGGTAAAAATGTCAGCGTGGCGACCATGGCATTGGGCAGTATATGACGGGTGATTATCGACCAGTCACTCACGCCCATCGCCTGAGCGGCCCGAATATAATCAAAGTTGCGGGTACGCAAAAATTCAGCGCGCACCACACCGACCAGACTCATCCAGCCAAACAGCACGGTAATGCCAAGTAGCCACCAGAAATTCGGCTGGATAACACTTGAAAGTAAGATGATGAGGAATAGCGTCGGCATCCCCGACCACACTTCGATAAACCGCTGACCCCACAAGTCCACGCGCCCACCGTAATAACCTTGTACTGCACCGGCTAGTATCCCAATGACGCTGGATAAAATCGTCAACATCAGGCCGAACAGAATGGAGATACGCGTGCCGTATAAAATCCGCGCCAGCACATCGCCGCCGTTGGCATCCGTCCCCAGCCAGTTTTGGCGACTGGGTGGCGAAGGGAAGGGGACGGTAGTGGCAAAGTTAATCGCATTGTAGCCAAAGCGAATGGGGGCCCACACTACCCACCCTTTTTGGCTCAGACGTTCTGCGAGCCATGGATCCTGATAATCGGCAGGCGTCGCCAGAGGTCCATCGAAATCACTTTCGCTGTAATTGGCAATAAACGGAAAATAAAGACGTTCCTGATAATGCACGATCAACGGGCGATCATTGGCAATAAGCTCTGAGCCCAGAGTGAGCAAAAAAAGAATGGCGAAAATCCACAACGACCAATAGCCGCGCTTATTGTGTCGAAACCGTGCCCAGCGGGCTTGATTAACAGGACTTAAATGGCTCATCCACGGCCCTCGAAATCAATACGCGGATCAACCAGCGTGTAAGTAATGTCGCTGAGAATATTCAGCAGTAAGCCAATGAGGGTAAAAATGTATAAGGTGCCAAACATCACCGGATAATCACGGGAAATGGTGGAGTCATAACCCAGCAAGCCCAGCCCGTTGAGCGAGAACATCACTTCGATAAGCAATGACCCGGTAAAAAACATACTGATGAACGTGGCAGGAAATCCAGCAATCACCAACAGCATCGCGTTACGGAACACATGTCGGTAGAGAATTTTAGTTTCATCCAACCCTTTGGCTCGCGCAGTGACCACGTATTGCTTACGAATTTCATCCAGAAACGAGTTTTTGGTCAGCATCGTCAAGGTCGCAAAGCCACCCACTACGGTTGCCAGCACCGGCAATGTGATGTGCCAGAGATAATCAATAATTTTGCCATACCACGGCAGGGTATCGAAATGGGTCGACACCAGGCCACGCAGCGGGAACCAGTCCAAATAACTACCGCCAGCAAACAAGACAATCAGCAAAATAGCGAACAAGAAAGCAGGGATTGCGTAGCCAATGATAATAAACGTGCTGCTCCAGACATCAAAAGCGCTGCCATTACTGACGGCTTTTCGGATACCGAGCGGGATCGACACCATGTAGATAATTAAGGTGCTCCACAGACCAATTGAGATGGAAACCGGCAAGCTTTCTTTGATCAGATGCAGAACCGAAGCGCTGCGGAACAGGCTGTCGCCAAAGTCAAAACGCAGATAATCACCGAGCATTTTGAAGTAGCGTTCATGAATCGGTTTATCAAAGCCGTAGCGGTGAGTGATTTCAGCAATCACTTCCGGGTCGAGGCCGCGTGCGCCACGGTACTGGCTGTCGCCAACGTTTCCGACGCCGACTCGGGCATGACCACTTCCCATGGTATCCGTCGTCAAACCGGGCACCCCTGTGCCGTGACCAAACTGAATCACTGCGATAGCCTGATCAACAGGGCCACCAGGTGCAATCTGTACGATGAAAAAATTGATGGTGATAATCGCCCACAGCGTGGGGATTATCAGCAGCAAGCGACGTAACAGATAACTTCCCATGATTTCCCTTAACGCCGGTTTGCTGGTAATTGAGCGGCTTTATTGACGTCATACCACCAGGTGTCAAAACCGGTTGTGTATAACGGATGGATTGCCGGTTTGGAGAACTTCCCCCACCAGGCGAAGCGGTCTGCTGCCATGTACCACATCGGGATCATGTAATTATTCCATGTCAGCACACGGTCCAGTGCACGCCCCAAGGGTAGCAGTTTTTGTTTATCACCTTGATTAGCCACAATCTGAGAAATGAGTTTATCGACCACGGGGCTTTTCACGCCAGGCGCATTATAAGTGGAGTCGACGTATTCAGAAGCCCATGAAATTTGCACATCCGCACTGGGGTAAGGCATGGCGCTGTAGAGTGTCGGCATCATGTCGTAGTCACGGGAGCGCAGGCGGTTGGTGAGTTGCGAGTTATCCACCTGACGAACGTCCATCGTGATACCCAGTCGTTGCAAATTATGCTGGAAAGGCAATACCCATTGTGTGTTGCCGGTGGTACCAATTAACAATTCGAAGCTAAACGGTTTGCCGGTTTTAACATTGACGAGTTTCTGGTCTTTGAGTTCCCAACCCGCATCCTTCAACAAGTTGAGTGCTTTTAGCAGGTTGTCCCGGTCAAAGCCATCACCCCGGGATTTTGGTGGATGGTAGATAGTCGTGAGCACCTCTGGCGGTAAATCTTTTTTCATGGGAGCCAGAATAGTCAGTTCATCGGCATTCGGATAATCCCGCGCGGCATATTCCGTGTTCTGGAAATAACTGTTCGCTCGATTGTAAGCATCATAAAACAGCGCTTTGTTCATCCATTCAAAATCGAATGCCAGGCCAATGGCTTCACGTACGTTGCGGTCTTCAAAGACAGGGCGCTGGATATTAAATGCCAGCCAGCGTGTGTCCTGGGCTGCTTCGTTGGGCTGTTCTTCTTTTACGATGAAATGATTCGCAAAGTTCTTTCCGGTATAGCGTGTCGCCCAATTCTTCGCGCTGGCTTCATTACGAAAATCGTAGGCTCCGGCCTTAAAGGCTTCAAACGCGACGTTGTCATCAAGGTAGTAATCATAACGGATAGAGTCAAAATTCCAGCGGCCACGGTTTACCGGCAAATTGGCGGCCCAATAGTCTCTGACACGGGAATAGGTAATGTATTGCCCCATGCGCCATGCCGTTATTTTATAGGGGCCACTGGCCGGAGGTGGGGCAGAAAGCGGGTTGCTGAGTTTATGATCTTTCCAGAATGTTTCAGGGAACACCGGGAGCGAGAATAGCCCCAACATCCGTTCTTTGCTGGGTTCCGCCAGTTCAATACGCACCGTTAAAGGCGCGATAGCTCGCACTTTGACACCCTTATAAACCAGACGAAATTGCGGCACACCTTCAGTCATAAATTTAGTGAAAGTGAAAGCGACATCGCTAGCTTTGATGGGCGTCCCATCATGAAAACGTGCACGAGGATTAATTTCTATTTCAGCCCAGGCAAAATTGCTGGGGTAACGCGCCATTTCGCCGATGAGCGGGTAATAGCTGCCAGGCTCATCATCTGAGGTAGTAAAAAGCGTGTCATACAATGTGTCGGTACGCACCCCTGAATTACCGCGTAGCGCATAACGATTGAAGTTATCAAAGGTGCCAATCGCCGACAGCGTGATGTTTCCACCCTTGGGTGCCGCGGGGTTGACGTAATCAAAGCGAGTGAAGTTGATGGCGTATTTAGGCTCACCTAAAACGGAAAAGGAATAACTTTCCTTGATGTTTTCAGCCTGACTTGACGCGGCAATCAGGCAAAGGCTCAGCAGGGCGAGGATGCGGGCAAACATCGTATAGGTCAATCCTTGTCGTAGAGGAGATTACCTAATTGTTTTATCCCGAAACAATATCATTATTCAGGCAACGTACCACTGCATTATCACGTGATGTGGGTAAATCATAAGTTATGCTCGTGATACTTCAAGCGGCATCTTTGTTAACCGCGACGTCTGGCCGTCAGACAAAGAAATTAATGGCGGATAACCAGCTCATCATACTCTTTCTGCTGACCTTCCCACTCCTGCAATTGCTCAAGGGGCAGAGGGCGGGCGAAATAGTAACCCTGTAAGTAATTCACCCCCTGGTCAATCAACCATCTGGCTTGCTCTCGGGTTTCAACCCCTTCTGCGACGGTGGTCATGCTGAGTTTGCGTGCCAGCGTAAGTACTGCATCAAGCACCGGAGTGTTGACAGTTTCCAAACCAATTGAGTTAACAAAGCCACGATCAATTTTGAGATAGTCCAGCTCGAAGCGTTCGAGATAAATCAATGCGCTGTGACCGGTACCAAAATCATCGACAGCAATTTCAAAACCTTGCTCGTGCATCCAGGAAAACAGGTAACTGGCTTCGTTTTCCTGAACCATATCGCGTTCGGTAATTTCAAACATGAGCTGGAAATGATGAGGAGGTAACGACGCGGCAAAAGCGCGAATATCTTCTTTGAAGGTTGAGGAGTGCAGATGGCTGGGAGCCAGATTGACACCGAGTCGCGCGCCAGGTGGCAAAACATGCTGGAGTTTGTTGGCATCACGCGCAATCAATTCAAACAGATGGCGGGTGAGAGGAACAATCGATTGCTGAGCTTCTGCGAAAGCGATAAACGCATCTGGGGGAATGGGGCCTGCAATCGGATGGTTCCAACGCATCAACACTTCAACACCTGACATTTTTAACGTGTTGGCATTCACTATCGGTTGATAAACCACATGGAATTGCCCGCGTTTAATGCCGGTCAGGATCTCTTTACCTGAGCGTAAGCGCATTGTTAGAAAATAGGCGCATAACGCACTGCTAAGGATGCCAAAAACTAAACCAGTCAGAATCGAGATTTGTATGTCTTCAATAGGCCAGGTTTTACCGTACAAGGCTAATTTGATGGGGTAATCCTGAAGAGTAATCATGCGCGTAGGATTCGCCGATAACTCTGACGCATTTATCACATTATTGGATAGGGTGGTTAAGGCTTTATCACCCACAATAATCGCCATCGAAACCATATCGCTTTGGCGCGTGCTAAATAATAAATAGGGTGTGAGATCAACATTCAGAGTGGCGAAAATACCGCGTCCTGCAATCACTGGGTTTTTAAACCATGCGGCAACTGTCGGTTTGCCTGGCATCATCGGAGTGCCATGCATGATATCAAGATCGACGTTTTTATTGAGATCGATTGTCGGGACTAGCTGGTGCATATCTGTCAGCAAACTACCCGTCGCGGAAGAACAATAGGCGTAACCATTACGCACTAATACAAAGGCGCGGACGTCGGCATTAAAGGCGGCACGCGAGGTGAGTTCACCTGAGACTTGATGGCAATCAGAAAGCGTTAACGGTTGGATACTGCTGCTGTCTGCCTGAAGTTCATCGAAAAAGTTGTTTAGGTAGTTACGTATATCTTTAGCCAGTGTGTCATAGCTAGCCTCACGCTTGCTGTGCAGCGTCAGGCTGGTTATCCCACCAAGCAGTAGCGCGGCAAGACAACCTGCCAAAATACTGAAAGCGACAATTTGCCGGGGGGAGGTAAAGTAGCGCGAAAATATATTTTTTGGAAACATGGATAACGGGTTCCTGCACGCGCAAGAGGCTGATGGTTCAATCGTGTTTTTTGGGACTATAACGCCAACACTATCATCGCGTCATAATGTTTCAAAAGGAAATTATTAACATTTTGTAATTGCTTACTCTTTGAGCTTAACGCGTGGAACTTAATGAATTTCAGGCAAAAAAAACGCTGCATAAGCAGCATTTTTGTCTCGTCAAATTGTCGTTTGCAAACAGCCAAGGGGTAACTGCTTGCAAGATTCGCATTAACTGCGGCTCAGGACGCGTCGTGCTTCGTTATAGCGCTTCTTCCAGTACGGCTCGTCCATGCTTGAAATCGTCACACCACTGCTGGTGGAAGCATGTACAAACTGATTATTGCCGATATAAATACCAACATGTCGACCGGTTGAACCTGCTCGGAACAGAACTAAATCGCCAGTACGTAATTTATTACGTGAAATCGACTTACCTGTATCCTGCTGTTCAGAAGTTGAACGAGGTAGCTCTAAACCAAATTGTTCACGGAATGTACGCTGCACGAATCCTGAACAATCAATACCGCTTTTATTGCTGCCGCCAAGACGATAACGAACGCCTTTCCAGCTTGCATATTGATCCATGAGACGTGTTTTCACATCTACATTACGGACCATCTCTTCGAATTCATCCTGAGAAGCTTGCAGTAAAAAACCATCTTTATTGCTGACTGCATGCGTCTCAGAATGCATATTTGCGGTGTTAGTCGAACTACATGCTGACAGCAGTACTGCTACAGCAACTGCGGGAATAGCCCGCAAGATATATCTCAAAATAGGCTGAGATTTGACCATTATGTTTGTTATCCCTTGATGTCCTTAACGATAAATATCGTTATACGAAATGCCAACGTGACGAGACTAATTATCTATACGCCATGAAACAATTGATTATGAGCAAAACTGTGGTATCACGCACAAAATTATTCACACTGTGAATTAATTTGCTTTATGCACATAACGAATCCGAGGGTACCCTATCAACACGGGTGTGGCGAGAGCTTTTAACTGATTTCTTATAAGAAATTGTGATGTTAGAAAATGATTAGAAATATTGTATGTTTGTTGAGCGAGATTGGTGCTTAAAGGTACAACTGCTTCATTTGTCTGGGGAAGCTGGCCGGCTAAATATTGGGCTATTTTGACAGAAGAATGAACAATCACCCGATACTATTCCATTCTCTGATGTTTGGGGGTTAATTATGTTTGTTATTTGTTAATGATTTGTTTTAAGTCGCTTGGGTAAATAGCAATCCAGCAGGATAATTAACCTGTCACTTATTGAGGTTAATAGCACCCAGGGTAAGCAAACAAGCACTACAGATAACGAACCGACGAAGATATCAGTAAACCAATGCGCACCTATCATCATGCGAGGCATGATAAAAATCAGGAAAATAATAACGGCAAGCCCAAACGCTTTTTTGCCAAAATATCGCCACATGAAGCCGGTAAAAATCAGCAGCATTAATCCGTGATCGCCAGGAAAACTGTCTTTAGATGCATCTTTAGTCGGGAAGTGCAGCAAGTCACTCACACGATAAATATCGGTGAAATACAGCGTAGGGCTGACGTGAGATTCCGGAATCAAATGGCCGAGCTGATTAATAATCACTGCGCAAAATAGCATCACAATACCCATGATAACTCTGTGGCGGCGGCCAGTTACTGACTCTTTGCGCCAGTAGCAAAAAAACAGCGAACCCATCGCTAATAACGATATTCCATCAAATACCCGATTATTGGTCACAGCGACAAGCAAGAGGAAGGCGTGGCTCTTAATCAGTGCGTGGTTAAAGAAGTGGAAGAGAGTGGAATCGATAACGAACCAATACCCGTGCTCAGGAGGTAGATACCAACTAAAAAATAGTGCTAATCCCAGTGCGTTAAGCACCAGAATTAGAGGAAGTCGAACAGTATTCATACAATGTCACGAGATTTTTAAACACAGGGCAAAAGGGTAGACTTACGAACTTAAACGTAACTTCAACAGTGATGATTGCAACGTATTCCAGTCAACATCACCGCTATGGATTAACTCAATACGGCTGTCTGGTGGCGCAACATTTTGTGTTTCGATATGGAAATCAAGGCCCTGACGATTAACTCGCACTAAACCTTCCTCAATACGCAGCACACCTTTAACGCGGTCGACCGGGGCAAGCCTGGCCCATTCCAGAATCCCAACGGTGTCAAAGAGTGTGTCGGCATCAAATATCCAACCGCAACCGACATAACCCTGGCCACTATTAATGCTGCGTCTCCAGCGTTGATGTTCAGGCAAGCTTAATGCGGCAAGCCCCTTAGAGACGGCGTGGCTGTGGTTATGGTCTGGACTGGAAGGGAGTTCACGTAAATTTTGGCGCGGTTTATCGAGGAGAGAGATGTCGATGTTGCCGTTAAGGGCCGTAATAATTTCACGGCCCGCACCTTCGCGCTGTTGCCATTGGGCCAATGCACTGCGGCTTTCGTCGCTGGCACGGTCTTCTTTATTAGCAATAATCATGTCGGCTGCGGCCAATTGATCGCGGAAATTATCATTATTCACGACCCGTTCATCAAGCAACTGGCGAGGGTCAAGCAAACAGACAGTGGCATTGAGTTCTATCCACGGTTGGTAAACTTCGGCAGTCAGCATGTCGAGAATTTGTTTCGGATGACCCAGCCCCGTAGGCTCGATAAGTAAGCGGTCGGGTTTACCCTGACGAAGCAATGTATTCAGGCCAACCTGCATCGGAAGCCCATTCACGCAACACATACAACCGCCGGGGATTTCTTTCAATAATGCGCCACTGTCGGCTAACAACGCGCCGTCGATGCCGACTTCACCAAATTCGTTGACCAGCACCGCCCATTTTTCATGCTCAGGTTTATTGGCTAGCAAATGTAAAATGGTGGTGGTTTTTCCGCTACCGAGAAAACCGGTAATGAGGTTGGTTTTAGTCACAGTTGCTCCGGACAGGTTAAGTGAACCTTATGTGATGTAATTATCACAATCCTGAACAACATTTGCGAGAAATGGAAGCTTGGGTCGGCATCACATCCTTGTGAAGCACGCTTAAAGGCATCGATCGTTAAATTAACTGACCAGTTTGGCGATCGCTGCGCGCGCGCCATTGCGACATAATTCGTTCCATGCGGCACGGATGTTTTCGACAAACTGCTCATCAGCAGGCAGGTCGCTACCGAAGATTTCTTGCAGGCTGAGCAGGGCGAGTACGCGTTCTTCAGGAGCACTGCCTTCAACCAACGTTTTTATCTTGCTGGCCAGAGGATCGCGAATATCAATCTCGTTGCCCGCATCATCGATACCGCTGACATAACGCATCCAGCCAGCAATACCCAACGCCAGACATGGCCATTCATCACCTTGTTGCAGATGCCAGCGCACACTTTCCAACATGCGTTGTGGCAGTTTCTGGCTTCCATCCATCGCGATTTGCCAGGTGCGATGCTTCAGCGCCGGGTTTTCGAAACGCTCAAGTAAGTTATGCGCATACTGCTGCAAGTCGACGCCTGTGACGCGTAGCGTCGGCGCTTGTTCTTGCATCATTAAACGATGCGCAGCCTTGCGGAAATTGTCATCAGCCATGCAATCATTGACATGCTGATAGCCCGCGAGGTAGCCGAGATACGCGAGGAAGGAGTGGCTACCGTTAAGCATGCGCAGTTTCATTTGTTCCCACGGCATCACGTCGTCGACCATTTCAACGCCCACTTCTTCCCATGCGGGGCGGCCAGCAACAAAGTTATCTTCAATAACCCATTGGATAAACGGCTCGCCTGAAATCGCACACGGATCTTCAACACCCAGCGTTTCGGTGATTTCGAGTAACGATTCGGGTGTTGCAGCGGGGACAATTCTGTCGACCATGGTGCTTGGGAAAGTCACATGCTCACGGATCCAGTCGGCTAACTCCGGGCTGCGCGTTTCTGCCATGCCAATCACAGCATGGCGAACCACATGACCGTTGTCGGGAATGTTGTCGCACGAAAGCACGGTAAAAGGACGCAACCCCCGTTCGCGGCGACGATTAAGGGCTTCTACCAGAATGCCAGGTGCTGAATGGGGTTCGCCTGGATTTTGTAGATCGTGAATAATTCGTTCGTTATTGTTGTCGAGTTTTCCGGTCGCCGGGTCGATGCAATATCCCTTTTCAGTCACGGTCAGGGAAACAATCGCCACCTGTGGCTCGCAGAACTTCTCAATAATCGCATCAAGGCCATCAAGTTTTGCATTCAGGCATTCGTTAACCGCGCCGACAATAATCGCCTGATTACCCTCGCGGCCTTTTTCTAGCACGGTATAGAGGTGGTCCTGAGCCCGTAGCGCAGTCATCAGTTTGTCGCCACTAAACAGGCTAATTTCACAAATACCCCAATCACCCCCCAATTTATTGAGTACCCGATCAGTCAACAACGCCTGGTGTGCGCGATGAAATGCCCCAAAGCCAAAATGGACGATGCGGGTTTTTAACGCCTTACGATCATAGCGCGGTTGCTGAACGCTGGCGGGGTGCGTGACCGAAGCAATTGTATTCATAAATGTAAATCCTGATTAACGAATTGGTAACATTGCGCAGTCTAAAGTTATATGACAGCAAATAAAATTGGTGTGCCGCCTTTATCCATTTAATGTGAGCTGGATCAACCAATACCACCGCAAAATTTGACCGAAAAGAAGAATCAAGTATGGTAGTAGTCAATGCAGTATTCTAAAATTGGTATGACAACTTAACTGAGGAACTGTCGATGGAACAAACATGGCGTTGGTACGGCCCAAAAGACCCGGTATCTTTAGATGATGTGCGTCAGGCGGGCGCGACTGGTGTCGTGACTGCTTTGCATCACATCCCAAATGGCGAAGTATGGCCGATTGTTGATATTAAAGAGCGTCAAGCCGTGTTGGCAGCGAAAGGGCTGACCTGGTCGGTAGTAGAAAGTATTCCGGTGCACGAAGAAATTAAAACTCACACCGGCGACTACGATAAGCATATCGCAAACTACCAACAAAGCATTCGTAACCTGGCAGAATGTGGCATCGACACCGTTTGCTACAACTTCATGCCTATTCTGGACTGGACGCGTACCGATCTGGAATATGAGTTACCCGATGGCTCACGCGCTCTGCGTTTTGACCAGATAGCGTTCGCGGCATTTGAGCTGCACATCCTGAAGCGCAAAGGCGCGCAAGCGGATTACAGCGAAGAAGAGCAGCGCCAGGCGCTGGATTACTTCAATACTACGTCCGATGCAGAAAAAGAAAAACTGACGCGTAATATCATCGCCGGTTTGCCGGGTGCGGAAGAGGGCTACACCCTGGACCAGTTCCGTGCACGCCTTGCTGAATACGACGGTATTAATAAAGAACAGCTACGTGAAAACATGGCGTACTTCCTGCGTGCGATTGTTGCCGTAGCAGAAGAAGCCGGTGTGCGTCTGGCCGTTCACCCGGATGATCCACCGCGTCCAATCCTCGGCCTGCCGCGTATCGTTTCTACCATTGAAGATATGCAGTGGCTTAAAGAAACCGTCGACAGCATTTATAACGGCTTCACGATGTGTACGGGTTCTTACGGTGTTCGTGCTGACAACGACCTGGTACGTATGATTGAATCCTTCGGCGATCGTATTCACTTCACCCATCTGCGTGCAACTTGCCGTGAAGAAAACCCGAAAACCTTCCATGAAGGCGCGCATCTGCAAGGTGACGTGGACATGGTGGCGGTTGTGAAAGCGATTCTGACTGAAGAGCAGCGTCGTAAAAACAGCGGTGATGTGCGTCCGATTCCAATGCGCCCAGACCACGGCCACCAGATGCTTGACGATCTGCACAAGAAAACCAACCCAGGTTATTCAGCGATTGGTCGTCTGAAAGGTCTGGCAGAAGTACGTGGCGTGGAACTGGCTCTGAAACAGACAATGTTCCCGGATTTGCTGAAGTAAGCTAAAACAGCCAATAAAAAACGCACCTTCTGGCTAACACCGTTCACTTAAGTCAATGAATGAGGGGAAACACCGGGATTTGGTTCCCGGAGGGACGCCAAACCCGGTGGTCGCCCCGGATATCTCGTTCTTAAACTAACGGTGTTAGCCTTCTGGCGCGTTTTTACATTCTTAGCAGCAATTAGTCAGCGCGGCCCATAGAACGTTTTTCAGCGATATGAATGCGGATCTTCTCACCCGTCACCATATATTCTGGAACCTGAATCACCAGGCCAGTTGACATCGTTGCAGGCTTGGTACGGGAGCTGGCTGATGCACCTTTGATACCCGGTGCAGTTTCAACAATTTCCAGATCCACAGTCTGTGGCAATTCCAGTGCCAGCAATTGGCCATCCCAGGTCAGAACCTGCATGTCTGGCATGCCGCCTTCAGGAATGAACTGCAACTCGTCTTCAATCTGATCTTTGGTGAAGATATACGGGGTGTAATCTTCTTTATCCATGAACACGTACTCGTTACCGTCGATGTAAGAGAAATCAACGAAACGGCGAGTCAAGGTAATGGTGTCGACGATATCGTCACCTTTGAAGCGTTCTTCAACTTTCTGCCCAGTACGGACATCAGAAAAACGCATTTTATAAAGCGTTGCTGCGCCGCGCGCACTCGGTGCCTGAATATCAATATCTTTAACAATCAGCAGTTTGCCGTTGTAATTCAGTACCATACCTTTTTTGATTTCATTAGCTCTTGCCATCGGTGTTTCCTGTAAAAAATTGAAGGGCGAAAATATTGCGTCAAATTACTCGCGGGGCGTCATTCAGGCAAGCGGATTTAATCACTGATAGGGTAGAAATGGCATAGTAAAGCCGCGTCACTACTGCTACAGTCCAGATCCTTGTCAGCCCACCAGAGTATTGCAGATGGACTGTCGTCCCGATTGCGGCGCATGTTGTATTGCCCCTTCAATTTCAAGCCCGATTCCTGGGATGCCACACGGAAAACCAGCTAATACCAGGTGTGTCCAACTTGCGGACAATTTACAGTGTAAGATTTTCACCTCTCCATTACGTCCCAAAGTCTGCGCGAGCCTGCAAGCTAGTCGGGAAATGTGTTTTACACATAGAGATGCTGCGATGACTTACCTGATTAAACTTGAAGCGGAAACTGCGTCTTAACATTCTGGCGAGATGTTTGATGTCTTAAATGAAGTGGCCAACAAAATTGGCCACGGTTTTAGAGTTTGTCCCAATATCATCGTTCTGATTCATTGTGTTAATCGGCTTACACAAACTCCTCTCGTATTTCTAATACCACCTGTCCTGCATCTGGCTGCAAGAGGTACTGACTGGCAAACTCCGTCATCGGCATCGGTCTGCCATATAAATAGCCCTGCAGGAAGGTCACATTACGTGCCCTCAGGTAGGCAGATTGCACCTCATTCTCCACGCCTTCTGCCACCAGTTGCAGGCTGAGTCGGTTTGCCAGGTCGATGATGTTATCGACGATGTGGACAGAGATAGCGTCGGTCCCAATCATGTTGACGAAGCTCTTGTCGATTTTGAGCGTATCAATACTGAAGCCCTGCAGATATCTGAGGCTGGAATTACCGGTACCGAAATCATCGATAGCGATTAACACTCCCATATTGTGTAGTTCGGCAATCAGCCTGTCCGTGACCTCATCGGGCACCAGCAACTCCCGTTCAGTCAGCTCCAGCACCAGCTTAATGGGGTTGTGTCGGAAGGCATAAATGAACATCCGGCAATCCTCAATCAGGCTAAAGTCCTTGCAGTGAGAGGCACTGATGTTGAAAGCGAAATGGAAGCCGCTGGGTAACTGATGTACCTGAGGCGCAAACTGTTCGCGCACCTGTTCCATCAGAACCCGGGTCATCGGGATGATAAGACCCGTGTCTTCCGCCATCGGGATAAACCGGTCCGGTGGGATCATGCCCTCAAGAGGATGCTGCCAGCGCATCAGGACCTCACAGCCAGTCAGGTGAGTATATTCTCCGGACACCACTGGCTGGAGGTAAGGAATGAACTCCTGATGCTCCAGCGCCCGTCGCAACCCTTGCTCCGGCGAGCTCCTATGCCCCGTTATCCTAAACACCCAAACGCCTGCCACCAGACTCAGAAGAGTCCAGGCGATGAGGCTGACTTTAGAAAATCGCCAGATATTGCTCATGTAGTTAGCAGGGGACAATTGCGTGGCGACCCGAAACGGGTACGTTGTCGATACCGATTCCAGATAATCCGGTGTTTCAAGGGCAAAAAATTGATCGGTTGGCTTTTTATTGGACTGCCAACGCTGTCGCCCCACGACCAGGCTTATGGGTGAATCTGAACTCAACATGTCGAGTTCAGAGAGCAAATGATAACCAAAAAGCCTCACCACGATACTATTATTGCCGACAACTTCCCGGTAGACGATAAGCGGCTGATCCGGTTTCACTTCGTTGCCCTTCATGAGAACGAGTTTACCATGGGTGTAATTATCAACATTGATCGGCTCCTGATAGGAGCCATACAGGGAAGAACAAAAGGCGTTATCCCCATGAACCAAGCTGATACTGTGCACATCCGGTGAAACAACCAACAACATTCTCAATAGCGGCTCGACTTCTTGACAAGGTTTGTCAAGGCTCCCTCTGAGGGCAGAGGCGGTCTGTTTGCCGCTATCCAGTGTCTGATCAACTTTCTTTAGGGTCTGCTGCAAGCGAGTCCTGGCCGCTTGCGTAGTATTTGAGACAGTCTGCGAGAGCGTGACGATATACCCCAGCACGATACACAGCAGGCTAACCGCAATGGCGCTTTCGAGCCGAACTTTAAATTGACGTGCCTCTAAGACTCGAAACGGCATTTACATCCCCATAAATTTTAGACCTCAATCAGCTAAAAACTTTCCCAGTTTCCTTCTGATGACGCGGATGTTTCATTGCGCCTGACGGTTTGTACCGGGGCTTTTTTAATGACCGCTTGTGGCAAAACACGCCCAGCCGTCACACTGTCTAACTTAAATGTTGATACTAGCCTGGTGAGCACTTCTGCCTGCTCATGTAATGACCGGGATGCAGAGGATGCCTCTTCCACCAGGGCGGCGTTTTGCTGGGTCACCTCATCCATCTGACCAATGGCCTGATGAACCTGCTCTATCCCTTTGCTTTGTTCCGCGGTGGCGGCAGCAATCTCACCGACCAGGTCAGCGACCTGTTGAACAGAATCTCTGACTTTCTCTGAATTATCCCTGACCTTTTCGGCCTGAAGTGCGCCATTGGCAATCTGGTCAACGGAGGTTCCAATCAGGATTTTAATATCACGCGCAGCAGTAGATGAGCGTTGGGCAAGATTGCGGACTTCTGTTGCGACGACAGCAAAACCGCGACCATACTCGCCAGCCCGGGCTGCTTCAACCGCCGCGTTAAGCGCCAATATATTAGTCTGGAAGGCAATACCTTCGATAAGCCCGGTGATATCAGCAATTTTACTGGAACTGTGTCGGATATCTTCCATGGTGTTCAGCATGGTGTTTACGGACTCACCATTTTCAACTGACATATTATTGGCAGTATTAGCCAGCTTACTGGCCTCATGCGCACTCTCCGCATTGTGTTTAACCGTGTCACTGAGTGCCGACATACTTGCCGATGTCTGTTCAAGAGAAGCGGCCTGTTCTTCCGTGCGTGCTGAAAGGTCTTCATTACCGGCTGCTATCTGAGAGGAACCGGTGCTCACTGAAAGCGCAGATCCATTGACAGAAGTCAGTGTGCCAGAAAAACTCGTCAGTAATTTATTAAATTCCTGTGCCATTTTGCCAATTTCATCCCCGCGGGAAGCATCGGCAAAGCGGGTAAGGTCAAGACTGCTGCTCACCTCAGACCCTTAAATCAGTTAACGTTCATGAAAAAAATATTTAACCATTACCTAACAAGGGTTATCGGTTTGGCTGCCATAAACTTGATATATTTTGACACAACACACTGAGGAAATTTTCAACCTTCTTATGTTAAGAAAATAAGTTAACAAATAGAGTGAAAGAGTTTTACAGAGGTATGACGCTTCTTTTTTATTAACTACTTGTAATGTATGTTAATTATCATCAGGAGAAGGCGTGATTATTTACCACAATAAATGAATGATTTCATTTTTGAACTAAATTGATTCATTGAAGAAATATCAGACTAAATAGAAAAAGGGTCGTGACTTCGATTTATTGACAACGTAATAAGCGCTTCTGTGAAGTTTATCGCCGTTTTTCATAACGCGTGGTGATACTGCGATTCTTTGCGGTCTGAAATATAAAAACCTTCTCACCCATCCCCGTGACAACGATAAATCCGCTGGGCCAGTCACCCAGGCAAGTGATACCTGCGCACGCAGAATCGAGCTGAACATCACCGCCTCGCGACTGATACGGTCGGCGTGTTCGCACGCCTTGTCAGTCAATAAACAGTTGTTCAATCAAAGGCGGCACGAAAAGCCTCTTAATGCTCACGCTACCCACAAACGCATCGCAGGGGGGCGGGTTTAGCTTTTTATGAAACTGCCACCATACTTATTAAAGAGGAAGGGTCCATTGGATGATCCTGCTTTAACTCGTTCAGCTTTTACGTTCAGGTTTGAGGAAAATGTGCGGAACCTCTAAATTTCAGTAACGAAATCTCAACATCTCTTGCCTGAATTCGGGTGAATATGCACACTACTTGAAACGTTTCAGCGTCGTCTTATTTTGTATCAGGAGTGGGATGGCGCATTTTTTCTCATTGCAGCTGAATCGTTTCAATTCAGCAGGAGAGGAGAACCATGTTCCAGTTATCTGTGCAGGACATTCATCCGGGAGCGAGTGCCGGAAATAAAGAAGAAGCCATTCGTCAGGTTGCCGCAGCACTCGCGCAAGCGGGTAATGTCAGCAGTGGCTATGTAGAAGGTATGCTGGCTCGCGAGCTGCAAACCTCCACTTACCTGGGTAACGGTATTGCTATTCCACACGGCACCACCGATACCCGAGATCTGGTGCTGAAAACCGGCGTTCAGGTGTTTCAGTTCCCGCAGGGAATCGAGTGGGGCGAAGGCCAAACCGCCTATGTTGCAATTGGTATTGCTGCCAGCTCCGACGAACACCTGGGTTTACTGCGTCAGCTGACACATGTGCTTAGTGATGACGACGTTGCTGAACAACTCAAAAATGCAACATCAGCAGAAGAGCTTCGTGCTGTGCTGATGGGCGAAAAACAGTCCGCATCTTTGCTATTTGATAACTCGTTGCTGACGCTGGATGTCACTGCAACTGACCTGATGACGCTGCAAGCATTAAATGCCGGGCGCATCAAACAGGCGGGTGCGGCTAACACCGCGTTTGTTAGCCATGTCATTTCCAGCAAACCACTTTACTTAGGTCAGGGTATCTGGCTGAGCGACAGTACCGAAGGCAACCTGGCCAGTGCTGTGGCAATCAGCCGTCCTGTTACCGCGTTCGAAACTGAAGGCCAACCGGTATCGCTTTTGATGACGGTTGCTGTGGCCGATGACCAACCCTTGCAAGTGCTTAACCGCCTGAGCGACATGCTGATTAACAACACGGCTGACCGTTTGCTCAATGCCGATGCACCCGCGTTGCTGACGATGCTGACCAGCGACGTCGCACCTGAACAAAACAGCCTGAGTGCTGAGTTCCAGATTCGTAATGAACACGGTTTGCATGCACGTCCCGGCACCGTGCTGGTGAATACCATCAAACAATTTAACAGTGAGATTACCGTGACCAACCTCGATGGCACCGGCAAACCAGCCAATGGACGTAGCCTGATGAAAGTTGTGGCACTTGGCGTGAAGAAAGGCCATCACCTGCGTTTTACCGCACAGGGTGACGATGCTGAACTTGCACTGAAAGCGATTGGTGAAGCTGTTGCTGCCGGTCTGGGCGAGGGGGCAGCATGACTCGTCGCGTCGCAACCATCACGCTAAACCCGGCTTACGATCTGGTCGGTTACACCCCGGAAATTGAGCGCGGTGAAGTTAACCTGGTTCGTACCACTGGCTTACACGCTGCCGGTAAAGGCATTAACGTTGCTAAGGTTCTCAAAGATCTCGGTATCGATGTCACAGTCGGCGGCTTCCTTGGGAAAGATAACCAGGATGGCTTCCAGCAACTGTTCAGCGAGTTGGGGATTGCTAACCGCTTCCAGGTTGTACAGGGCCGTACCCGTATCAACGTAAAACTGACAGAAAAAGACGGTGAAGTGACCGATCTGAATTTCTCCGGTTTTGAAGTCACTCAATCGGATTGGGATCGCTTTGTTGCCGATTCCCTGAGCTGGCTCGGCCAGTTTGACATGGTTTGCGTCAGTGGCAGCTTACCGGCAGGCGTTTCCCCGGAAGCGTTTACCGACTGGATGACCCGTCTGCGCAGCCTGTGCCCTTGCATTATTTTCGACAGCAGCCGCGAAGCGTTAGTGGCTGGTCTGAAAGCGGCACCATGGTTGGTGAAACCGAATCGCCGCGAGCTGGAAATTTGGGCAGGTCGTAAGCTTCCGGATATGAAAGATGTGATTGATGCGGCCCACGCGCTGCGTGAACAGGGCATTGCTCATGTGGTGATTTCTCTGGGTGCCGAAGGCGCTCTTTGGGTTAACGCGTCCGGTGAGTGGGTGGCGAAACCGCCAGCTTGTGAAGTCGTCAGCACCGTGGGTGCCGGTGATTCCATGGTGGGTGGGCTTATCTACGGCCTGTTAATGCGTGAATCCAGTGAACATACCTTACGTCTGGCGACGGCAGTTGCGGCGCTAGCGGTGAGTCAGAGCAACGTCGGTATTACCGACAGGACTCAACTGGCGGCCATGATGGCGCGTGTTGATCTGAAACCTTTTAACTGACAGCAGGAGAGGAACAATGAAAACGCTGCTGATTATCGAACCTGGTCTTGGTCAAGCCCGCGCATACCTTGCGAAAACGCTGCTCAGTTCTGCGGCGCAGAAAGCGCACTTGCAGATTATCGACAATCCAAATGATGCTGAAATGGCGATTGTGGTGGGTAACGCGATACCTGCTGATGCCTCGCTGAATGGTAAAAATGTATTCCTCGGCGATATCGACCGCGCGGTACAACATCCAGAATTGTTTTTAAGTGAAGCAAAAAGCAAAGCTAAACCGTACACCGCACCAGTAAACGTAGCGCCTGTGGCTGTGGCTAAAGGGCCAAAACGTGTGGTCGCGGTAACGGCTTGCCCGACCGGTGTCGCGCATACCTTTATGGCTGCTGAAGCCATTGAAACCGAAGCTAAAAAACGTGGCTGGTGGGTAAAAGTTGAAACGCGTGGTTCAGTCGGCGCGGGTAATGCGATTACACCAGAAGAAGTGGCTGAAGCTGATTTGGTGATTGTTGCCGCGGATATAGAAGTGGATCTGGCTAAATTTGCTGGCAAGCCGATGTACCGCACTTCAACCGGTTTGGCGCTGAAAAAAACGGCACAAGAGCTGGATAAAGCGGTCGTTGAGGCAACGACTTTCGTCGCGAACGCCCAGGGTGCTTCGAATACGAAAGAAGGTAAGAAAGAGGCGGCGGGTGCTTATCGTCACCTGTTAACCGGCGTTTCCTACATGTTGCCGATGGTGGTTGCGGGTGGTTTGTGTATCGCACTGTCATTTGCATTCGGTATCGAAGCGTTCAAAGTGCCGGGCACTCTGGCCGCAGCACTGATGCAAATCGGTGGGGGTTCAGCCTTTGCGTTGATGGTGCCAGTTCTTGCAGGTTACATCGCATTTTCTATTGCGGACCGTCCAGGCTTAACCCCAGGGCTTATCGGCGGTATGTTAGCGGTTAGCACCGGTTCAGGTTTTATCGGCGGTATTATTGCGGGCTTCCTCGCAGGTTACGTTGCGAAGATGATCAGCACGAAGCTGAAACTGCCAACCAGCATGGAAGCACTGAAGCCCATTCTGATAATCCCACTGTTCTCGAGCCTGGTTGTTGGGCTGGCGATGATTTACCTGATTGGTACCCCAGTTGCGAAAATCCTCGAAGGCTTAACTCACTGGCTGCAAACCATGGGCACCGCGAATGCGTTACTGCTGGGCGCAATTCTTGGCGGCATGATGTGTACTGATATGGGTGGGCCGGTGAACAAAGCGGCTTACGCATTTGGCGTCGGATTGCTGAGTACCCAAACTTATGCACCTATGGCGGCGATCATGGCCGCAGGTATGGTGCCACCCTTGGCGATGGGCCTGGCGACGCTGGTTGCGCGTCGTAAGTTCGACAAGGCACAGCAAGAGGGCGGTAAAGCGGCGTTGGTTCTGGGTTTGTGCTTTATCACTGAAGGGGCAATCCCGTTCGCCGCTCGTGACCCAATGCGCGTTCTGCCATGTTGTATCATTGGTGGTGCGGTGACGGGGGCTCTGTCGATGGCAGTGGGTGCCAAGTTGATGGCTCCACATGGCGGATTATTTGTTCTGCTGATTCCAGGTGCGATTACACCGGTTCTGGGTTACCTGATTGCGATTGTGGCGGGAACACTGCTGGCGGGGCTGTCTTATGCCTTCCTCAAACGTTCAGAAACTGAATTAGCGGTTAAAGCAGCGTAATACTGTGGGTGGATGACGCTATCGCTAATCCACCCTACAAAAGCAAAAAGTAGGTCGGATTAGCGCAGCGACATCCGACACTCATTCCAGGCTCCCTGCATTCGCCGGGAGCTTTCTTTTTTTAAGCCGCAACTTCTTGATGTTGTTGTGCTTTCAACCACGCAATTTCTTCGGCCCAAATATCCGGGTTAGTGGTTTCCAGAATCATTGGGATCCCATTGAAACGGCTATCGCGCATGATCCAGCTAAATGGGGTATGGCCGATATTGCCTTCACCCAGGCTGTTGTGGCGGTCGACACGGCTGCCAAAGGCACTTTTCGCGTCATTAAGGTGCATACCGCGCAAATATTTAAACCCGACTATACGGTCGAATTCAGCGAAGGTCTGTTCGCAGTCCGCTTCAGTACGCAGATCATATCCCGCAGCAAAAGCGTGGCAGGTATCGATACACACGCCGACGCGAGATTTATCTTCTACGCCATCAATGATTGCTGCCAGATGCTCAAAGCGGAAACCGAGGTTGCTCCCTTGGCCCGCCGTGTTTTCAATCACCGCCGTCACGCCTTCTGTCTTATCCAGCGCAATGTTTATCGACTGTGCAATACGTGCCAGACACTCTTCTTCGGGGATTTGCATCAGGTGGCTGCCAGGATGGAAATTCAGCAAGGACAGACCGAGTTGCGTGCAGCGTTCCAGCTCATCAATAAAGGCTTCGCGGGATTTTTCCAGCGCTTCTTCGACGGGATGACCGAGGTTAATCAGGTAGCTATCGTGTGGGAGGATTTGTCCTGGACCGTAATGGTACTTTTCACAGGCACGTTTGAAATTACTGATAACTTCTTCGCTCAACGGTGCGGCGCGCCACTGACGTTGGTTTTTAGTGAACAGGGCAAAAGCAGTGGCTTCAAGCTCATGTGCGCGAATTGCGGCATTTTCCAGACCACCTGCGGCACTGACGTGTGCGCCAATAAACTTCATCATTGTTTCTCCTGTCAAAACCCGCTACCGGGAAACCGTCAATGATAGCGGGTTATGCGGGAGTTTTCACACCAGGTTTGTGTTCCGGTTTACCTGGTTTTATCGCGGCGGGTGTAATCCTGGTATATCAGGAAAATCTAACCACACTTCGCGAACTCGTTTATTCAGGATATCTTCCTGATTTGGCACAATGGCATCCAACGCTTCGATGGGAGGGAAAGGGAGGTGAAAAGCAAGACTTTGGCTGAGTCTTTGCAAATGCTGTTGGTATATTTCCCGAGGAATAGATATTTGTTCTTTAATATCATGATGATATTCTGGGTAGGTATTTAACCATTCATCAAGCAGTGCCCTGGAGTCCGTTAACGCTGCCAGGCGTACCGTGATAACGGTATAATGATTTCTCTCCTGTTCGATACAGCCATCTCTGGACGTTTGAATAAGATCCCAAACCATATTTCTCCGGGTAGCTTCGGTTTGTGATTGTAACCAAAAATCAAAATAATTAACCTCGCGGTTTTCTAAAGCCTTACATTCTGAAATTTTATTTTCAAGTTGATACCTGGCGGTTACCGCCTCAGATTTTAGATGCTCATGAAAAGATGTCGCGGCGTTAGAAGAGCCTGCCTGGAACAGCAATGTTAAGAATAATAGGAAGTTATAAGGCATTGTAGACACACTTCCAAAATTCTCGGTCTTTCGAAGATGTCTCATCAACTGCTCTCATAGCAAGTGTTTCAAGCTGGCGGCGTTTTATAACATCTATGCTTGAAAATGCCTGAGCCAGATTGTTCCAGTCGTAGGTTGTGATGTTGTCGCTGCTGGATAATGTATTTAACCCGGCGTAATTGCCACGTCCTGAAAATATTTGAAATATAGGTACAGCGGTGAGTAGATGGCTAAGAAAATTAGCAGAGCGAGTAAGACGCTCCATTTCTTTGAGTGTCTCGAAGGTTTTCAGACTTGGGGTGAAATGATGAATGTTACAAAAGCTTCCTTTCATTACCTGATAGCTCCTGGGAAGATATAAAACTCTTTTATACCCTCCCAGAGTATTTCTTATACGATAGGGGTCACAAATTTCCAAATGGCTAACGGTATTGATTATTCATTTGTTTAATTAATAAACCCATGCACTATCAAATTAATAGCCGCACCGCCAATTATCAACCAGACAAATAATATTAGTGCCATCAACAATGGACGCACACCGGCTTTTTTCAGCGCGCTGATATGGGTCGTCAAACCCAATGCCGCCATGGCCATGGCTAGCAAAAAAGTATCCAGCTTTATCAGTATATTAACCGTCCAGGCAGGCAGCAGATGCAGCGAGTTAAACATCGCCACGACAATAAACAGCACTGCAAACCATGGGATCGTAATTTTACTTTTCTGTGCCTGGCCTGCCGGCGCGAGCTGTTTAACGCGAGCGGCCAGGAAAATCAGGAACGGAGCCAGCATCATGACGCGCAGCATTTTCGCAATCACCGCCGCATTTTCAGTCTCAGGGCTTATTGCATGCCCCGCAGCCACCACTTGCGCCACTTCATGCATGGTTGAACCGCTATAAATCCCAAACGTTTCCGGCGTGAACCACTGCGTGACATACGGATACATCATCGGATAAATGAAAATAGCCAGCGTACCGAAAATCACGACAGTGGCGACGGCCACGGTGACTTTACTGGCTTCAGCCTTGAGAACCGGTTCCGTTGCCAGTATCGCGGCGGCACCACAAATACTGCTACCGGCACCAATTAACCAACTGGTTTGTTTATCCAGACCAAACACTTTCTGACCCAGCCAGCAGGCGAGGGCAAAGGTGCTCGTTAATGTCAGAATGTCGATGACGACACCGCTGACACCGACGTCTGCAATTTGCGAAAACGTCAGGCGAAAACCATACAGAATGAT
Organism: Buttiauxella sp.; assembly: GCF_035271705.1. Classification (GTDB taxonomy): domain Bacteria; phylum Pseudomonadota; class Gammaproteobacteria; order Enterobacterales; family Enterobacteriaceae; genus Buttiauxella. Next base: position 2,855 of record NZ_DATERI010000079.1, on the reverse strand, counting down.
GCCAAGGCGCAATAAGTGTTGTTTCGCAAACAGCACGCCACCCTCACAGTGCTGCCAGATTTTCGGGTACAGCGTGTTGCCGATGACCATCCCGCACAAAATGGCGAGCGTTAATGCTCCTAGCCCAAATCCTGCCACGGAAGGAATGTTACCCAACCACAATGCCAGTGCAGTAATGCTGCCTGCCAGCGCAAGGCCTGGCAGAAAATGCCACAATGAATATCGATGAGTGGGAATTGATAGCGTAGCCATAGCCTTCTCCTTTGTGTTGGCAAAAGTGTATGAGCGACTGGCTTAAAAATAAAATTGATTATATATTTATAATCAATCTGAATAACTGTTAAGGCGTAACCCTCATGCATATCACACTGCGGCAACTTGAAGTTTTTGCCGAAGTCCTCAAAAGCGGTTCTACGACCCAGGCTTCACAGATGCTGTCGCTGTCGCAGTCGGCGGTGAGTGCCGCGCTGTCTGATCTCGAAGGGCAATTGGGTGTGCAGTTATTTGACCGCGTCGGTAAGCGGTTGGTGGTCAACGAACATGGCCGCTTGTTGTATCCCCGCGTTGTGGGTTTACTGGAACAGGCCGCTGAAATTGAACAGTTATTTAAAGAAGATAATGGGGCTATTCGCGTTTTCGCCAGTAGCACGATTGGTAACTATATTCTGCCGGAAATGATTGCCCATTATCGCCGAGATTTCCCCGCACTTCCGCTGGAAATGAGCGTTGGCAATAGCCAGGACGTGATTAACGCGGTGGCAGATTTCCGTGTTGATATCGGCCTGATTGAAGGGCCGAGCCATATGACCGATTTGGTTACCGAGCCATGGCTTGAAGACGAACTGGTCGTGTTTGCTCCACCGAGTGCACCTTTCTTGCAACAGCCAATCACTCTGGAAATTCTGGCGCAACAGCCGTGGATCTTACGTGAAAAAGGCTCCGGTACGCGTGAGATCGTTGACTACCTGCTGCTATCGCATTTGCCTCAGATCCAACTCTGTATGGAATTAGGTAATTCAGAGGCGATTAAACACGCAGTGCGTCATGGTCTGGGCATTAGCTGCCTATCACGTCGAGTCATTGAAGAACAGTTGGAAGCCGGATCGCTGGTGGAAGTGCCTATACCGTTGCCGCGCCTGGTGCGGACTCTGTATCGCATTCACCATCGCCAGAAGCATATTTCAAATGCCTTACAGCGCTTTTTGAAATATTGCGATAAGTAAATGAAAGTGGCATCCGATGGCACTTTTCGCCCCTTATCATAAGTGCGTTACTTATAATCCGTCTCCGATCATGAAGCTCTCTTATAACATCGCATTTCTACTATATGTATAAGACTGATTTGCTACAATCGCGCCTCATTTTTTGGAAGGACCGCAATTTTCTATGGTTTCTCAAGATAAAACAACACAAGCGCCTGGCTTAAGACGTGAGCTAAAAGCGCGCCACTTAACGATGATCGCCATTGGCGGATCCATCGGTACCGGGTTATTTGTTGCCTCTGGTGCAACCATTTCTCAGGCGGGCCCTGGCGGCGCGCTGCTCTCCTATATGCTGATTGGTCTGATGGTGTACTTCCTGATGACAAGCCTGGGCGAGCTTGCGGCATACATGCCGGTTTCTGGTTCATTTGCCACCTACGGGCAAAAATACGTTGAGGAAGGCTTTGGCTTCGCGCTGGGCTGGAACTATTGGTACAACTGGGCGGTTACTATCGCGGTTGACCTGGTCGCCTCACAACTGGTGATGAACTACTGGTTCCCTGATACCCCAGGCTGGATTTGGAGTGCGCTGTTCCTCGGCATCATGTTCCTGCTGAACTACATCTCCGTTAAAGGCTTTGGTGAAGCAGAATACTGGTTCTCACTGATTAAAGTGACCACGATTATCATCTTTATCATTGTCGGTGTGATGATGATTCTGGGTATCTTCAAAGGCGCACAACCTGCGGGCTGGAGCAACTGGACGATTGGCGATGCGCCATTTGCTGGTGGGTTCTCTGCCATGATAGGCGTGGCGATGATAGTCGGCTTCTCCTTCCAGGGGACTGAGCTTATTGGTGTCGCTGCGGGTGAATCAGAAGATCCTGGTAAGAACATTCCACGCGCGGTGCGCCAGGTGTTCTGGCGTATCCTGCTGTTCTATGTGTTCGCGATTCTGATTATCAGCCTGATCATTCCTTATACCGACCCGAGCTTGCTGCGTAACGATGTGAAAGATATCGGCGTAAGCCCGTTCACCCTGGTATTTGAGCACGCAGGTCTGCTGTCTGCGGCGGCTGTCATGAATGCCGTAATCCTGACGGCAGTACTGTCAGCAGGTAACTCCGGGATGTACGCATCAACGCGTATGCTTTACACCCTGGCCTGTGATGGCAAAGCACCACGTATTTTCTCTAAGCTGTCTGCGGGCGGTGTGCCGCGTAATGCGCTAATCGCGACAACGGTCGTTGCGGGTCTGTGTTTCCTGACATCGATGTATGGCAACCAGACTGTTTACCTGTGGCTGCTGAACACCTCCGGTATGACGGGGTTTATTGCCTGGTTAGGTATTGCGATTAGCCACTACCGTTTCCGTCGTGGTTATGTGAAACAAGGGCGTGATCTCAAAGACTTGCCGTACGTTTCAGGCTTCTTCCCTTTGGGGCCAATCTTTGCCTTCGTTCTGTGCCTGATTATCACCTTGGGTCAGAACTACGAAGCATTCCTGGCCGATAGAATTGATTGGGCTGGCGTAACCGCAACCTACATTGGTATTCCATTGTTCCTGGCGATTTGGTTCGGCTACAAGATAACTAAAGGTTCTCGTTTCGTGAAATACAGCGAAATGACGTTCCCAAAAACGTTTGAAAAGTA